>NZ_CBAICG010000012.1:0-96818 GCF_964715405.1 Solirhodobacter sp.
GGCAACCTTGTTGCGCCCAAGATGGAGCCCGCGGTGGCGGTTGCCGCCGCAAAGCAGACCAGTTCATCCTCGGCCATGGTCGTTCCGCTCATCCTGCTGGGGATCGTCGTTCTGGCGCTCGTGAGCACCACCAGCAAGACCGTGTCGCCGCCCTTGGGATAACACGCGTCGCAAGGCCGACACCGCCCGGGTCGACGCGGCAGCGAGCGGCTTGGCCCTTGGCCGCGCGGTTGCATGGCGGTCGGAAATGACAAGCCCGGCCCGGCGATGACGACGCGCCGCCGTCGATGAGAAACGGCGCGCCCCTTGCAGGGCGCGCCGTTGTCGTAACCGTGGGCCGCTCAGTGCGCGGTCTGTGCCGTGGCCTCGCCCGCCGGACGCAGCGCGGCCTTGGCGGCGGCTTCTTCGGCGGCCTCGTCCCATTCGATCGACTCGGGCATCCGCACCAGCGCTACCTTCAGCACTTCGCGCACATTGCTGACCGGGATGATGGTCAGCCCCGCCTTCACGTTGGCCGGAATCTCCGGCAGATCCTTCGCGTTCTCTTCCGGGATCAGCACGGTGGTGATGCCGCCGCGATGCGCCGCCATCAGCTTTTCCTTCAGGCCCCCGATCGGCAGCACGTTGCCGCGCAGCGTCACCTCGCCGGTCATCGCGATGTCCTTGCGCACCGGAATGCCGGTCAGCACCGACACGATGGAGGTGACCATGCCCACCCCGGCGCTCGGCCCGTCCTTGGGCGTCGCCCCTTCGGGAACGTGGACGTGGATGTCCACCGTCTCGAACTTGGTCGGCTTGATGCCCAGTTCCGGCGCGATCGAGCGCACGAAGGAGGACGCCGCCTCGATGGATTCCTTCATCACATCGCCAAGCTTGCCGGTGGTCTTCATCCGCCCCTTGCCGGGCAGCTTCAGCGCCTCGATCTGCAACAACTCGCCGCCCACGCTGGTCCAGGCCAGCCCGGTGACGACACCAACCTGATCTTCTTTCTCGGCCAGACCGTAGCGGAACCGCTTCACCCCGAGGTATTGCTCAAGGTTGTCCGGCGTCACGGTGACAGACTTGACCTTGCCCTTGACGATCTCGGTCACCGCCTTGCGCGCCAGCTTGGCGATCTCGCGCTCCAGGTTCCGCACCCCGGCCTCGCGGGTATAGGTGCGGATGATCTCCATCAGCGCGGCATCGGTGATCGAGAACTCGCCCTTCTTCAGGCCGTGGCCCTTGACCTGCTTGTCCAGCAGATGCTGCCGGGCAATCTCGCGCTTCTCGTCCTCGGTGTAGCCCGCCAGCGGGATGATCTCCATCCGGTCCAGCAGGGGCGAGGGCATGTTGTAGCTGTTCGCCGTCGTGATGAACATCACGTTGGACAGGTCGTATTCAACCTCAAGGTAGTGATCCGAGAACGTCGCGTTCTGTTCCGGGTCCAGCACCTCCAGCATCGCCGAGGCCGGGTCGCCGCGGAAATCCTGCCCCATCTTGTCAATTTCATCCAGCAGGATCAGCGGGTTGGTGGTCTTGGCCTTCTTCATCGCCTGGATGATCTTGCCCGGCATCGAGCCGATGTAGGTGCGCCGGTGGCCCCGGATCTCGGACTCGTCCCGCACACCGCCCAGCGAGATGCGGATGAACTCGCGCCCGGTAGCTTTCGCCACCGACCGGCCCAGCGAGGTCTTGCCGACGCCCGGAGGCCCGACGAGGCAGAGGATCGGCCCCTTCATCTTGGCCGACCGCGCCTGCACCGCGAGGTACTCGACGATGCGTTCCTTCACCTTGTCCAGCCCGTAGTGGTCGGCGTCCAGGATCTCCTGCGCCTTGCCCAGATCCTTCTTGACGCGGGACTTCACGCCCCACGGGATCGACAGCATCCACTCCAGGTAGTTGCGCACCACGGTGGCCTCGGCCGACATCGGCGACATCGCCTTGAGCTTCTTCACCTCGGCGTCGGCCTTCTCGCGCGCCTCCTTGGAAAACTGGGTCTTGGCGATCCGCGCTTCCAGTTCGGCAACCTCGTTCTGGCCTTCCTCGCCGTCGCCGAGTTCCTTCTGAATCGCCTTCATCTGCTCGTTCAGATAGTACTCGCGCTGAGTGCGCTCCATCTGGCTTTTCACGCGGGTCTTGATCTTCTTCTCGACCTGAAGCACCGACATTTCGCCCTGCATCATGCCGTAGATCTTTTCCAGCCGCTCGGCGACGTCGAGCGTTTCCAGCAGATTCTGCTTCTGCGCGACCTCGATCCCCAGATGGCCCGCCACGAGGTCGGCCAGCTTGTTCGGCTCGCGCGTGTCGGCCACGGCCGACAGGGCTTCCTCGGGGATGTTCTTCTTGATCTTGGCGTAGCGCTCGAACTCTTCGCCGACCGACCGCACCATCGCCGACACGGCGTTCTTCTCGCCCGGCGTTTCGGTCAGAAGCTCGGCCCGCGCCTCGAAGAACGAGTCGTTGGGCAGGTATTCGACAATGCGCACGCGCGCGCGGCCCTCGACCAGCACCTTCACGGTGCCGTCGGGCAGCTTCAGCAGTTGCAGCACATTGGCGATCACACCCGTCGGGTAGATGCCATCGGCATCCGGATCATCAACCGAAGGGTCGACCTGCGACGACAGCAGAATCTGCTTGTCGTCATTCATCACCTCTTCCAAGGCCCGCACCGATTTCTCGCGCCCGACGAAAAGCGGCACGATCATGTGCGGAAAGACCACGATGTCGCGCAGCGGCAGCACCGGGTAGCTGGAGGCAAGAGACTCTTTCATCTGCGTTCCTTTCGCGGCAGGAGGGCGCTGGCCCCGACATTCGGCAGCACTCCGCCCTCCCCTGTTCGCCACAATATCTGGGGTAGGCTGACGCGGCTTTCAACCACACTCGTTCACGGCTTCGTCACAGAATGCCGCGCGGGCCCGGCGGGGGCAAGCAGGATCGCCCGCCGCCTCAGATGAGCCCGGCGGCCGTGGCGAGCGAGACCGCATGGCTGCCGTTGCGCGCGCCCAGTTTCAGGCGGGCGTTCTTCAGCCGCTGCTTCACCGCGCCCTCGGTGATGCCAAGCGCGGTCCCGATCTCCTTCAGCTTCTGGCCGTCCTTGACCATCCGCAGCGCCTCCAGTTCGGCCCGCGTCAGGTTCGATGGCGGCGCCAAGACGTTGTGCAGGTTCCGCAGGGCGGCCTCCAGCAGGTCCACCTCTTCATCGGTGAACTCACGGTCGGCGCGCGCGAAAGAGCCATAGCTGCGCTGCCCATCGCGGGCGCCATCGGTGCAGGCGACGACCACCCCGAATTTGAGCCCGTGACTGCGCGCCAGTGGCATCACCCCGCGCGGATCGGGGCCGGTGATCGCGCTCCAGCGCAGGGCACCGGTGTGGTCATAGGCCCAGCGCACCACCGGATCGTCCAGCATCAGGCCGTTCCGGGTATAGTATTCCACCCAGCCGTGTGGCAACCGGTTGTATTCCGCCAGCGGAAAGGCAAATCCCACCCGCACGGCGACATAATAGCCTGCCGGAGCAAGATCGGAAAACGCGATCGTGTTCAAAGGGTGCCGCATCGCCTCTTGTGTTCATCGCTGGGGTGAAGTGGCTTAACCTTTCACAGCATACTCTGTGATATCCACTCGCAGCTGTCCCGGAACCGACGGGGACAAAAGGGAAACTGGCAGCAGAATGGACCGGGCGGCGGGAATAAGCAAGATTTTGGCGTCGCTCCGCAGCGCCTATCCGGCGGGTTTTGCCATCGCGCTTCACATCGAATTCACCGCGCCGAAATACCTGCTCCAAGCCTATCCCGCCGACTGGATCGACACCTATTCGCGCGAGGGGCTGGTGCTGCACGACCCGGCCGTCCGCTGGGGCTTTGCCCATACCGGCGCCGTGCGCTGGAGCGCGCTGGACGACCCCGGCGAGGCCCGCGTGATGGCAAGGGCCGCCGAACACGGGCTGCGCTATGGCGTCACCCTGGCGCTCGACGCGGGCGGGTCGCGCAGCATGGCAGGCTTCGCGCGCGGCGACCGCGAGGCGAGCGATGCGGAAATCGCGCGGCTTACCGACGATCTGGCCGCGTTGCACGCCTTGACGCAGGGGCTGGAAACGCTGACCCCGCAGTTTCACGAGACGCTGAAACGGATGTCGATCTACCTGAGCCGGGGCTGAGGCCGCCTTACAGCGGCGCGATGTCGCCCGCCGCCCGTTGCGCATGGAACGCCGCCACGAAGGCGGGCAACTGCCCGGCGGCAATGGCACCGCGCAGGCCCGCCATCAGTTCCTGGAAATAGTGCAGGTTGTGCCAGGTCATCAGCATGGAGCTGATGATCTCACCCGCCCGGAACACATGGTGCAGGTAGGCGCGCGAATAGCTGCGGCAGGCCGGGCAGGTGCACTGCGCGTCCAGCGGGCGCGGATCGTCCTGATGGCGCGCGTTCTTGATGTTCACCACGCCGTGGCGGGTGAACGCCTGCCCGGTGCGCCCCGACCGTGACGGCAGCACGCAGTCCATCATGTCGATGCCGCGTTCCACCGCGCCCACGATGTCGTCGGGCTTGCCCACCCCCATCAGATAGCGCGGCTTGTCGGCGGGCAGCATCCCCGGCGCATAGTCGAGCACGCCCAGCATCGCCTCCTGGCCCTCGCCCACCGCAAGGCCACCCACCGCGTAGCCGTCGAACCCGATCGCCGTCAGCTTTTCGGCCGACTCCGCCCGCAACTCCTGCGTCACCCCGCCCTGCTGGATGCCGAACAGCGCATGGCCGGGCCGGTCGCCAAAGGCGTCGCGCGACCTCTGCGCCCAGCGCATCGACAGCCGCATCGACTTCGCCACCACCTCGTCGGTCGCGGGCAGCGCCGGGCATTCGTCGAAGCACATCACGATATCCGACCCCAGCAGGCGCTGAATCTCCATACTGCGTTCCGGCGTCAGGTGATGCTCCGACCCGTCGATGTGCGATTTGAACCGCACGCCCTCCTCGGTCATCTTGCGCAGCTTCGACAGGCTCATCACCTGGAACCCGCCCGAGTCCGTCAGGATCGGCCGCTCCCAGTTCATGAAGCGGTGCAGGCCGCCCAGTCGGTCGATCCGTTCCGCCGTCGGCCGCAGCATCAGGTGGTAGGTGTTGCCCAACAGGATGTCGGCCCCGGTCGCGGCCACGCTTTCGGGCAGCATCGCCTTGACCGTCGCCGCCGTGCCCACCGGCATGAACGCGGGGGTGCGAATCTCGCCGCGCGGGGTGGCGATCACGCCGGTCCGCGCCTTGCCGTCGGTCGCCGTCAGATGAAAGCGGAAGGTCTTGGCCATGTCGCGCCTCTCGAACACTCGGGAGCGTCCTTCTGGGACAATTCCCCGAAAATGCCAAGAGGATCGGCGTCCGGCCGACCGAGGGCGGGCGAAGGGGAACCGGCCCCCCGCCCGCCCCTGACGCCCGGTCAGATCACTGGGTCCGAGAAGGACGCGCGAATCCAGAATCGTCATTGTTGAATGGTCGGCTCCGCGCTTCGCCCGACGCCACTATTGTTTCCAGATACGCGATATGGATCCTTCAATCTTGCCGCAAAACGAAGGCAGAAAATTCAAATCTCGCGGCGACGGGCAATTCATGCTAGGCATTTCCGCCAAACGAGTCATCGGCAATCCCACCAGACCGGATCAGCATCGGTAGCGACAATGCGCAACTTTCTCAGGGCGGCGATTCACCTGACCCCGATGACGTCGAATGCCTGGCACTACTGGCATGTGTATCCGAATACCTGGGCAACCTGTCGCGGCGTCTATGGCAACTGGCAGGACGCCAAGGCAGCCTCGCTCACCAGGCACAAACTGCGCAGGAAGACGGGGATTCTGACCTACCGCGCGCCCGAAGGGGTCGCGATCCACTCGCTGCCGGAACGCGACTATCCGATTCTGCTCTACATGCGGCCGCTCCTGCAGGGCAACACCACGATCCTGAACGTCGGCGGAAGCCTCGCGAAAGAATACTGCAGCTACCGGGATCTGATCCCGTTTCCGGCGGGAATGGCGTGGCGCATCTGCGAGGTGCCGGAGATTGTCGCGGCCGGCAATGCAATGCTGAAGGACGGCAATTATCCCGGCCTCGTGTTTTCGACTGAAATGGCCGGTGAGGCCGACATCTTTCTGATCTGCGGCGCACTGCAATACCTCGAACCGACGCTTCCGGCGGTTTTAAGATCGCTGAAAAGCCTGCCGCGGCATGTCTTCGTCAGCAGGGTACCGATGCAAAGCCGCGTTGACACCTTCTACACGGTGCAGAACATTGGCAGCGGGGCGGTGCCATATCGGATCGAGAATGAAAACAGTTTCATCCAATCGATGGCCGATGCCGGTTATCGCCTTGTCGATGGCTGGCGGGACGGTCGCAAACTGATCATTCCCTATTATCCGGACGGCGGCGTCAACGGCTACCTGGGGTTCTATTTCGCCCTGGAAGGTGAGCCCCGGGCGGACCAGACCCCTCGGGGGTAGCCATCCGGAGCGGGAGGCCGAAGGTGCTGGAGGTGAACTCCGGCCGAGGCGTGAGGGGCCAAACGTCGGCGCTTTTTCGGTGCGAAATCGGCATCCCGATTCTGACATCCGCAACCGACTGGACCTGCCCACGGAATTCCCTATATAATCGGTCAACAACTGCGCGAGAGAACCATGACCGCCCAGACCGCCGAACCGATCGAGGGTACCCCCCTCATCAAGCCGTCCTCGACCGAGCATCCGCTTTATGATGCCGTCGTGGGCGCCTGCCGCACCATCTACGACCCTGAAATCCCGGTCAACATCTACGACCTCGGGCTGGTCTACTCGATTGTGATCAATGACGAAAATGCCGTCGAGATCATGATGACGCTGACCGCCGCCGGCTGTCCGGTGGCGGGCGAGATGCCGGGCTGGGTGTCCGACGCGGTCGAGTCCGTTGCGGGCGTCAAGCAGGTGGATGTGCAGCTCACCTTCGACCCGCCCTGGGGCATGGACAACATGTCCGACGAGGCCCGGCTCGAACTGGGCTTCATGTGAGCGACACCCGCTCCGAGCGCGAAAAGATGCTGTCCGGTCAGCGCTACAGGGTCGGCGACCCGGAACTTGTGACGCTCCGCCGCCGCGCCCAAAGCCTGATGCGCGCCTACAACGCCACCGTCTACGGCGAGGATCACGCCCGCGCCCATCTGCTGGGCGAGTTGCTGGGAACCTGGAACGGCGCGGTCATTCGCCCAACGTTTTCCGTAGATTACGGGGTGAACATCCACTGCGGCAAGGGCGTCTTCCTGAACTACGGCTGCGTTATCCTTGACGTCTGCGAGGTACATATCGGCGCGGGCACGCAAGTGGGCCCGCTGTGCCAGCTGCTGACCGCCGACCACCCCCGCGACCCCGAAGTCCGCGCCGCCGGTCTCGAATCGGGCAGGCCGCTGCACATCGGCCGCAACGTCTGGATCGGCGGCGGCGCGATCCTGTTGCCCGGCATCACCGTGGGCGACAACGCCATCATCGGCGCGGGTGCCGTGGTGACGCGCGACGTGGCCGCCGGTGCCACCGTCGCGGGCAATCCGGCCCGCCCGATTCCTTCCACTTGAGATTCGCACCCCCTCGCCCTAAGTTGAGTGAAAAGCACAGGATTAGCGCCATGTTCGGTCTTCCCGGCAAACAGGCCGTCACCCTTACCCCCGCCGCGGCAAAGCAGATCACGCGGCTGATGTCGCGCGATCAGGTTCAGGGCCTGCGGATCGGCGTCAAGAAGGGCGGCTGCGCGGGCATGGAATACACGATGGAGTTCGCCGCCGAGGTGAACCCGATGGACGAGATCGTCGAACAGGACGGCGCCCGGGTGATGATCGCGCCGATGGCGCAGATGTTCCTGTTCGGCACCGAGATCGACTATGAAACCACCCTGCTCGATGCCGGGTTCCGCTTCAGGAACCCCAATGTCGTCGATGCCTGCGGCTGCGGCGAATCGGTGAAGTTCCGCGATCAGGACGCCAGCGCCTGAACCATTGCGCTGTTTTTCCACGTTTCCCGCAGCGCCGACATCGTTTAGACCTGCGGTGAACGAGGGAGAATGACGATGCGTCGCAAGCTTGCCGCCGGAAACTGGAAGATGAACGGGACCACCGCATCTCTCGTCGAGATCGAGAAACTGCTCGAAACCCACCCCGATCCGGCCTGCGAGATGCTGATCTGCCCGCCCGCCACGCTGATCGCGCAGGTCGCCTGGCGCTGCCGGAACAAACATCTGCGGATCGGCGGGCAGGATTGCCACTGGAACGCTGCGGGCGCCCATACCGGCGACATTTCGGCGGCGATGCTGGCCGATGCGGGGGCGGCCTACGTCATCCTCGGCCACTCCGAACGCCGCACCGACCATGCCGAAACCGATGCGATGGTGCAGGTCAAGACGCAGGCCGCCTGGGCCGCGGGCCTGATCGCGGTGGTCTGCGTCGGCGAGACGGAACGCCAGCGCGACCTTGGCGCGACCCTGCCGGTGATCGGCGGCCAGCTTGAAACCTCGCTGCCCGCGGGCTGCACGGCAGCCAACCTCGTGGTGGCCTACGAACCGGTCTGGGCGATCGGCACCGGCCGCACCCCCACGCTGGGCGAGATTGCCGAGGTGCATGACTACATCCGCGCGACGCTGGTCGCCCGCTTCGGCGACGAGGGCACCGGCGTGCGCATCCTCTACGGCGGCTCGGTGAAGCCCTCGAACGCGGCCGAGATCTTCGCCGTGTCCAACGTCGATGGCGCGCTGGTCGGCGGCGCCTCGCTGAAAGCCGCCGATTTCGGCGCGATCGTGGATGCGCTGGCCGCCGCCTGAGGCTGCGCCGAACCTGAAGAAGGGGCGCCAACCCATTGGCGCCCCTTCTTCATCTAACGCATCTCACGTCAGCAAAACAGCACCAGCGCGCCCGCCTCCCAGGCGATCCGGGTGCGCGCGCCGCGCCCCAGCACCGGGCGGCCGACGACATTGCGCATGGAAATCTGGACCGGCTTTTCCACCCCGTCCAGCTTGACGTCGTAATAGCTCATGTCGCCGAAATAGACGACCTCCTCGACCTCGCCCAGCGCGATCTTGCCGCGCGTCGGCTCGGGGTCGCCGTCGAACAGCACCGTCATCGTCTCGGGGCGGAAACCCACGCTGGCCTCGCCGGGTTTCACCGTGCCGGGGCATTGTTCGGCGTCGATGGCGATCGGGCCCAGGCCCGCGACCTCCAGGTCGATCTTGCCGCCCTGGGTGCCCTTCACGGTGGCGGGCAGGAAATTCATGATGCCGATGAACTCGGCCACCTTGCGGCTGATCGGGCGGCGATACAGTTGCTGGGGGCTGTCAAGCTGGGCGATCACGCCGTCGAACATCACCGCGATGCGGTCCGACATGATCAGCGCCTCTTCCTGATCATGGGTGACCAAGATGAAGGTGATGCCGACCTGCCGCTGCAGCCGCCGCAACTCCGATTGCATCTGTTCGCGCATCTTCTTGTCGAGCGCCGAAAGCGGCTCGTCGAGCAGCAGCACCTTCGGCTTCAGGATCAGCGCGCGCGCCAGCGCGACGCGCTGCCGCTGGCCACCCGACAGGGCATGGGCCGCGCGCTTGCCGAACCCGGTCAGGTTCACCATCGCCAGCGCCTCGGCCACCCGGCGCGCCTTTTCGTCTTTCGAAAGCCCGTCGCGGCGCAGACCGAAGCCGACGTTTTCCTCCACCGTCAGGTGCGGGAAGATGGCGTAGGACTGGAACACCATGTTGGTCGGGCGCTTGTTGGCGGGCACTCCCTCCATGTCCTTGCCGTCGATCAGCAGGTGGCCGCCCGACAGTTCCTCGAACCCGGCGATGCAGCGCAGCAGCGTGGTCTTGCCGCAGCCCGAGGGGCCGAGCAGCGAGAAGAACTCGCCCTCGCGGATGTCGGTCGTGATCTTCCTCAGCGCGTAGTAGTCGCCGTAGTATTTCTCGATATCGCGCAGTTCGATCAGCGGACGCTTGGGCTTGGGGGCCGGCGCGGCGGCAGCGGGGGAAGACGTCACAGGAAACCTCCGGTCGATTTGCCGCCGGCCCGCGCGATGCCGCGGCGGCGGAAGTATTCGGCAATGGTGAGAAGGACGATCGACAGCACCACCAGAATGGTGCCGAGCGCCATGATGATCGGCACCCGCTGCGGAAAGCGGAACTGCGAGAAGATGTAGACCGGCAGCGTCGCCTCGGTGCCCGACAGGAACGCCGCGATGATGTATTCATCGAGCGAGATCGTGAAGGCGATCAGCATCGACGAGATGATGCCGGGCATCACCAGCGGCAGGATGATCAGCCGGAAGGTCGACGCCTTGGTCTCGCCCAGGTCATAGGCCGCCTCTTCCAGCGACCGGTCCAGTGACTGGAACGCCGAGTTGAGGATGGCGATGGTGAAGGGCGTCGCGATCAGCGTGTGCCCGAAGATCACCGTGATCAGCGTCAGCTTCAGCCCCAGGATGTTGGTGATCGCGCCAAGCAGGGCCACCGCGATGATGATGTCGGGCAGCACCAGCGGCAGCATGATCATGCCCATCAGCCCGCCCTTGCCGGGAAACCTGTAGCGCGTCGTGGCGCGCGCCGCGAAGACCCCGAAGACGGTCGCCAGGATCGACACCGACACGGCCACGATCAGGCTGTGGCGCACCGCCTGCAGCAGCGAGGTGTCGTTCGCCAGCGCCTGGAACCACTGGGTCGTGAAGCCAACCAGCGGGAATGAGATGATGGTCGAGTTGTTGAACGCGAACAGCGGCAACAGCACGATCGGCGCGTAGAGGAACGCCAGATAGAGGATGGCGTAGATGCGGAACCCGCGGCCCTTGCCCTTCATTGCTGCCCCCGCAGGAAACGCCGGTTGGCAAGCACGAAGAGCAGCGAGATCACCGTCACCACGCCCATCGCGGCAATCGAGACCGCCGAGCCCACCGGGTAGTTGCCAAGCTTGAAGTATTGCAACTGGATCACGTTGGCGATCATCTGCCCGTTCGATCCGCCCACCAGTGTCGGCGTCACATAATCGCCCACCGTCGGAATGAAGACGATCAGCACCGAAGCCACCACCCCCGACATCGCCAGCGGCAACGTCACCCGGATGAAGGTCATGATCCGGCTTTCGCCCAGATCCTGTCCCGCCTCCAGCAGCGAGCGGTCGATCTTTTCCAGCGCCACGAAGATCGGCAGGATCGCGAACGGCGCGTAGGAATGCGCCAGCGTAAGCACCACCGCGTTCATGTTGTAAAGCAGGAAGGTCATCGGCTCATGGGTGATGCCCAGACCCATGAAGGCCTCGTTGATGACGCCGTTGTAGCCCAGGATCACCTTCCACAGGAACACCCGGATCAGGTACGAGGTCCAGAACGGGATGGTGATCAGGAAAAGCCAAAGCGATTTCTTCTCGGGCGAGACGATGAACGAGATGAAATAGGCAACCGGGAAGGCCGTGAACACCGTCACCGCCGTCACCGTTCCCGCCATCACCAGCGACCGGCCCAGCAGCACCTGATAAATCGGGTCCGACAGCACCTTGGCGTAGTTGTCCAGCGTCGGCGTCCAGATCACCTTGAGGTATCCGGGCGTCATGAAGCTGAACAGCAGCACCGCGATCAGCGGCGCGGCCATCACCACGATCGAATAGATCGCCGTGGGGCTGATCATCAGAAGGCCGTTCGCGGCCTCCGATCCGAGGAATTTTCGCTTCTTCATCCGGTCCCCTGCCACCGTCGTCCCTGTCTCGTTTCTGTCACGGGTCGCGCGGAGTTCGACCCGATTGCGCCAACCCTCGGATGCGGCGCGGAAAAGCGCAAGGGTTTTGCGACATGTTGGCGATGACGGCGCCACGCGCACAGGGTTTGTGCGGACGTCTTGCCGCGACGCACGGCAAGAGAACGCCCGGGCGCAGCCACGGGGGGCGGCGCGCCTCAGGGCACCGGGCAGCGCCCCGCGCCGCTCAGGGAACCACCGCCTCGATCGCGATCGAGCGTTTCTTCAGCTCGGAATAAAGCGCGGGCAGCACGCGGACCTGATCCACGGCCAGCTTCAGCGCCTCGCCGATGCGCGCCTCGTTGGTGTCCGGCGACTTCACGCGCCAGACCATGCGGTGGCGCGCCTCGCCGTCGTCGAAGACGATCTCCATCGCCCCCTTCGGCGTCGTGCGCAGCCCAAGGAACGTGTGCCTTGCGGCAGAACTGTGAAAACTGGACAGACTGGTCATTTCCTGGCCCCGGTTTCTGGCTCTGGAACCGGATGATGAAACCGCCGCGGGACTCCGTCAATCTCGATGTTGCGCAAACGTTCGCCGATGCGGGGTCCGCGCAATACTATTTCGCCAAACCGAGTCTTTCGCGCAACAGTCTTGCAACGCAAAAGGCCCGCCAGACGGCGGGCCTTTCGGAAACCGGAGAAAACCGGATCAGCGCTTGGAGAACTGGAAGCTCCGGCGCGCCTTGCGCTTGCCGTACTTCTTGCGTTCCACCACGCGGCTGTCACGGGTCAGGAAACCCGCCGCCTTCAGTGCCGGGCGCAGGCTCGGCTCGTAAAGCTGCAGCGCCTTGGAAACGCCGTGCTTCACCGCCCCGGCCTGACCCGACAGCCCGCCGCCCTTGACGGTGGCCATCACGTCGAACTGGCCTTCGACACCGGCGACCGAAAAGGCCTGACGCAGGATCATCTGCAGCACCGGGCGGGCAAAGTAGACGTTCATCTCCTTGCCGTTCACCATGACCTTGCCCTTGCCCGGCTTGATCCAGACGCGGGCGATGGCGTTCTTGCGCTTGCCGGTCGCGTAGGCGCGGCCAAGGCTGTCGCGCACCGGGGTGCGCGGTGCTGCGGCTTGCGGCGCCGCGCTGGCGGCAACCGCCGCAGCGGCGGCCGAGGCTCCGGCAACCGCCGACTTCAGCCCCTCGAGCGTTTTGATTTCGTCGGCCATTGTCATGCGCTCCGGGTGTTCTTCGGGTTCAGCGGCTTCACGTCCAGCACCAGCGGCGTCTGCGCCTCATGCGGATGCTCGGCGCCGGCATAGATGCGCAGGTTCGTCATCTGCTGGCGCGACAGCTTGCCGCCCGGCAGCATGCGCTGGACGGCTTTCTCGATCACGCGCTCGGGATGCGCGCCTTCCAGAATCTGGCGCGCGGTACGGTGCTTGATGCCGCCCGGATAGCCGGTGTGCCAGTAGTAGATCTTGTCATCACGCTTGGCGCCGGTCATCTGCACCTTTTCGGCGTTGATGATGATGACATTGTCGCCCATGTCCATGTGCGGCGTGAACGACGGCTTGTGCTTGCCGCGCAGACGCATGGCGACGATCGAGGCGAGACGGCCCAGAACGACGCCCTCGGCGTCGATCAGGATCCATTTCTTCACGATGTCCGCCGGGGTAGCGGTAAAGGTTTTCATCGGTGGCCCTGTCTCAAAAAGGGTTGAGCCCGAGGCAGAGGTGCCCCCGAGTCTCGGATTGGGGTGTTCTAAGCAGTTTCGCGCGCCAGTCAAGTGCAGTTACAGCAATTTATATATGCAATAACAATGCGTTACTAAATCGGTATAATAATACCCCAAGCCCCTGTCGTTTTTCTGCGCCGCGCCCCCCCCTTTCGGTCCGCAAGTACCCCACGGGGGGTGAGCCGCGCTCGGAAACGCGCCGGTGGCGCTTTTCAGCGGCGAACGCCCGCCCCGTGGGCGGGCAGGGACGGGGGTGTCAAACCCCCGCTCTTGCCGTGACCTTAGCGCAGGATCGGCGGCGCATCCGGATCGCTGCCCGGCGCGCGCCGCACCGGGGCCGGTTCCGGGGCGAGTTCCGGCGTGGGCGGCGTCAGGTCGAAGCGCAGCCCGACGCGGGCGATGCGCGCCGCCGCCGGGTCGGCGCCGTCGAGAAAAGTCACGTCGATCCCCGCGTCCTCGGCGCCCGAGAAGGCCAGCGCCTCGCCCACCGCCCGCGCCAGCGCGACCTCGGCCCCCAGTGCGGCATCGGTGAAGGCCAGCAGATGCCCCGCGCGCCCGTCGCCATAACGCGCCGCGACCAGCCAGACACCGCCCGCCAGCCCCGCCGCGCGCGCCAGCGCGGCATCAAGCGCGGCCAGCACCGCGTCCGGCAAGCCCTTGGGCGCGGACACTTCCTCGGGCCGGTCGGCGCGCTCCTCGGGAACCTGGCCCAACATCCCGGCGAGCCAGTCCACCGCCGCGGGCGGCAGCAGCAGCGCCGAGGGCGCCACCTCCAGGTTCAGCCCCAGCCCGATGCCCTGCCCGCCCAGCATCCGCGCCACCACCCGCCCCGGCAGCGCGGCATAGGGCGCAGGCGCGCCAGTAAAGGCGGCCAGCCGCTCCTCGCGGTCGAAGACCAGCACCACCGGGCCATCCGCCAGATCGAACAGGCGCGGCGACAGGACCTCGCCCTCCGCCTCGCGCTCCAGCAGCACGAACAACTCGGCCTCGGCGAGCCGGGCATAGAACCGCAGCCGCGCCGCGTCATCCTCGGGCGCGGCGCTCATCGCGGCATGGGCGGTGTCGAGCGCGGTCGGGTCGGTCATGGCGTCTCCATCACGCGGCGCACCTCGGCGCGCAGCACCGGCAGCAGCTCGGCCTCGAACCAGGGGTGGCGTTTCAGCCAGCCCGTATTCCGCCACGACGGATGCGGCAAGGGAAAGGTGACCGGCGCGCCCTGCGCCGAAATCGCGCGCCCCGGCGCGCCCTGCGCCGAAATTTCCCGCCAGCGTTCGACCGTGGCCGTCACCCCCTTCGCGCCCAGATGCCAGCCGAGGGCGTGACCGCCCACCAGCACGCGCAACCGCAGCCCCGGCAGCGCCGCCATCACCTGGCCGTGCCAGGTCGCGGCGCAGATCGGTGGTGGCGGCAGGTCCGCGCCCTTCGCATCATAGCCCGGAAAGCAGAACGCCATCGGCACCACCGCCACGCGGTCAAGGTCGTAGAACTCGGCCGCCGTCAGCCCCAGCCAGTCGCGCAAGCGGTCGCCCGAGGCATCGGCGAACGGCCGCCCGATCTGATGCACCCGCAGGCCCGGCGCCTGCCCGGCGATCAGCATCCGCGCACCGGGACGGAACCAGACCACCGGGCGCGGCGGATGCGCCGTCGCGGTCGCGCCAAAGCGCGCCGCGCAGAGGCGGCAGGCGCGGATCCGGTCGGCAAGGGCGGTTTCGCTGGCGGTGTCGGTGGCGGTGTCGGTCGGGAACATGGCACCAGCCTAGCGCGGCGACACAATTGCGACAATTGCCGCACAGTGCGACGCCGCGGCGCGGCGCGGCGTTGCCCCCGCCGCCCGGCTCGTCTATCCCGAACCCCTGCGCCCCGGACCCCTGCGCCCCGGATCGCCGTTGGAGGCCCGCCGATGTATCGCGTCTCGCATTTCGTCACGCAGTTCGCGCTCTGCCTGCTGGCCGGGGCCGCCGTCGCGCTGGCCTGGGCGAATCTCTCGCCGCGCAGCTATCAGGACTTTGTCGAGCTTCGGCTGGCCGACAATTCGCTGATCGGCTACCCGAATCCCGACAGCCTGATGCCCCTCGGGCGCACGCTGACGCTGGGCTACCTGGCGGGCGATGCGCTGATGGCATTCTTCTTTCTCTACATCGGCAAGGAGTTGTGGGAGTCGCTGGCGCTGCGTCACGGCGCGCTGCGCGGCGCCAGGTCGGTGGCCCCGCTGGTCACGGCCCTTGTCGCGGCGGCGGTGCCTGCGCTGCTTTACGCGGGTCTCGCGCACTTTGTCACCGCCCCGGTGCTGCCCAGCCCGGCGGCCGGGTGGCCGGTGCCGATGGCGGGCGATGTCGCGCTCAGCTATGTCGTCGGACGGCTGGCGCTGGGGCCGGGCCACCCGGCGCTGCGATTCCTTTTGCTGGTCAGCATTGCCGATGACATCCTTGCGCTGCTGGTCACCGGCCTCGCCTTTCCGGTTGGCACATTGCAGCCGCTCTGGCTGTTGCTGCCGCTGGGTGCCGCGCTCACCGCCTACCTCGGCTTCAACGCCTTGCCGCGCCGGCTCGATCGCGGCGACCCGCTGAAACCCGCCGCGCGCTGGGTCCGCCATCATCTGGCGGTCTGGCCCTATGCGGTGGCGGGCGCGCTCAGCTGGTATGGCACCCAGCAGGCGGGGCTGATGCCCGCGCTCGGCCTGCTGCCGGTGATCCCGGCGATTCCCCACGCCGATCATGCTTTCGGCATGTTCGCCGAGGCTGAAGAGATGCTGCCGGACATGCTCAACCGCATCGCCAAGTGGCTGGTCATGCCGGTCGGTGCGATCCTGTTCCTGTTCGCGCTGACCCATGCCGGGGCGCCCCTTGCCTCGGCCGACAGCGAAACGCTGGCGGTGGCGCTGGCGCTGCTGATCGGCAAGCCGCTGGGCATCCTGCTGGGCGGCGCGCTGGCGATGCGGGGCTTGGGCGCCGCGCTGCCTGCCGGAATGGCGCCGCGTGATCTGGCTGTGGTCGGCCTTGTTGCCGCGATGGGGTTCAGCGTGCCACTGTTCGCGATCGGCGCGACCCTGCCCGGCGGCGCGCTCAGCGAGGGCGCCCGGCTTGGGCTGCTGGCGAGCCTGATCGCGGCCCCGCTGGCGCTGCTGCTCGCCCGCGCAATCGGGCGGCGGGTTGCGTGAGCCGCCCCCTGCGCCGGGGTGCCGGATTGACTGCACCCCGGCCCGCCGTAGAATGACCGGATGTTTCGGGTTGCGGACATAATACGGCCCCAAAGGGCGGGTAATACCGATTATTGACCAAAGACCGGTAATCGGTGGGTGGGCGGCACAAGCCCGAGGCAAGGCCATGATCGAGTTCGACAACGTCAGCAAGTCCTTCTGGACGGGCAAACAGCGCAAGGTCATCCTCGACCGCGCGTCGTTCCGGATAGAAGAGGGCAAGTCGCTCGGCATCCTCGCGCCGAACGGCACCGGCAAGACCACGCTGATCAACATGATGGCGGGCCTGGAAAAACCCGATGAGGGGATCGTCCGGCGCACCTCGCGCGTGTCGTTTCCGCTGGGCTTCATGGGCGGCGTGATCAACAAGCACACCGCCACCGAGAATGCGCGCTACATTGCCCGGCTCTACGGGCTCGATCCCGACTACGTCGAAGCCTTCTCGCGTTATGTCTGCGGCATCGACGAATACTTCGACATGCCGATCGGCACCTACAGTTCGGGGATGCGGTCGCGATTCTCGTTCTCGTTGCTCCTGGCGCTTGAATTCGACATCTACCTGATCGACGAGGGGATGCCCTCGACCACGGATGTCGGCTTCAACCAGCGCGCCGGTTCCATTCTGCGCGACCGGCTGGAACGCGCGACCGTCGTCGTGGTTTCCCACCAGGCCGCCACGCTGGAAAAGTTCTGCCGTCAGGCGGCCGTGCTGCATGACGGAAAGCTCTACATGTTCGACACCCTTGAAGAAGCGAAGCGCCTCTATGATTACCAAACCCAAGGCTAAGAAGTTCCGTATCCGTCGGAGCCCGCTCAGCGTCTTTGGCGCTTCCGCCCCGCATGAGGCGGATACCCCGGCCGCCGCGCCGCCGTCGCCGCCGCGCACCGAGGCGAACGCGTCGCTCTTCGAGAGCCTCGATGACGGCTTCGGCCCCGACAAATACCCGACCGCCGCGCAGGGCGAAGTGACTCTTCCCGGCGAAGTCGCCGCCGAGGGCGAGATCGACGCGATCCGCAAGGAGGGCCTGACGGGTCGGCAGTTGCGCACTGCCCGCCGGGTGGCGCAACGCAACGGCATCGCCGCGACCTCGGATTTCGATGCGGTGCGGCTCTTGCGCCGTGCCGGGCTCGACCCGTTCCAGCGCGTCAACATGCTGGAGCTTGTGGTGTCGGACCCGCAGGACAAGCTTCCCGCCACCACCGACGACCGCAACCGGCTGCCGCAGACGGTAACGCCGATCCAGCCGCCCTCGACCGAGGTGCGGGCGGAAGACAACCGCGTGCGCGACATCATGCGGATTCAGCAGGATCTGGCCCGCCGCCGCCGCCGCCGGATGGCGCTGCTTTACGCGCGGCTGGCGTTCTTCGTGCTGCTGCCAACGTTCTTCGCCGGGTATTATTACTACAGCATCGCCACGCCGTTCTACGCGGTCAAGGCGGCCTTCGTGATCAACAAGTCCGAAGGCGGCGCCAGCGCTTCGCCGGTGGCAAGCTTCCTGACCGGCACCCAGTTCGCCAGTTCGCAGGATTCGATCAACGCCCAGGCCTACCTGACCTCGCGCGATGCGATGGTGCGGCTGGATGCCGACCACGGCTTCAAGGCCCTGTTCAGCCAGCCCTCGATCGACCCCCTGCAGCGGCTTCAGCCGAACGCGACGAACGAAGCCGCCTTTCGGCTTTATTCCCGCAACGTGAAGGTGGGCTACGACCCGTCCGAAGGCATCATCAACCTGGAAGTCGCGACCCCCGACCCGAAGAAATCGGTGGAATTCGCCAATGCGCTGATCGGCTACACCGAAGAGCAGGTCGACAAGATGACGCTCAGGATGCGCGACGACCAGATGAAGGGCGCGCATGACAGCTACGACGACGCCGAAAAGAAGCTGGAGGACGCCAATACCAAAGTCGTGGAGTTGCAGCAGAAATACAGCGTTTTGTCGAGCGACGTCGAAGTCACCCTCGTGACCGGCCAGATCACCGCCCTGAACGCCGAACTGACGCGCGACATGCTTGACCTGCAGCAGATGCAGTCGACCGAGAACCCGACGCAGGCGCGCATCGACCCGCTCAAGCAGCGCATCGCGCTGATCAACCAGCAGGTCGCGGATCTGCGCGGCAAGATGACGGTGAACAACGGCAACGGGGAATCGCTCGCCGCGATCCAGAGCCAGATTCTCGCCGCCCAGGCCGAGGTGCAGACCCGCCAGCTGATGCTGGGCCAGGCCTTGGAGGCGCTCGAATCCGCGCGCGTCACCGCCAACGAGCAGACGCGCTACTTCTCGGTCGGGGTGCAGCCGGTCGCCCCGGACGAGCCGACCTACCCGCGCGCCTTCGAGAATACGATTGTGGCCTTCCTGCTCTTCGCCGGTCTATACCTGATGCTGTCGATGACCGCCTCGATCCTGCGCGAGCAGGTCTCAGCCTAGGGAAGACTGCTGCATGAAGGACGTGACGATCGGCGGGCTGACCGTCAGCAACGACCGCCCGCTGACGGTGATCGCCGGTCCCTGCCAGATCGAAAGCGCCGACCACGCGCAGATGATCGCCGGGGTGATGAAGGAAGCCTGCGCCGCCTACGGCGCGGGCTTCATCTTCAAGGCCAGCTACGACAAGGCCAACCGCACCTCGCTGTCGGGCAAGCGCGGCATCGGGATGGAGGCCGGGCTGCAAATCCTCGCCGGGGTCCACGCCGCGTTCGGCGTGCCGGTGCTGACCGACGTGCATGATGCCGCCCATTGCGCCGAGGTGGCGGCAGCGGTCGACGTGCTGCAGATCCCCGCCTTCCTGTGCCGCCAGACCGACCTTCTGCTGGCCGCCGGGGCCACCGGCGCCGCGATCAACATCAAGAAGGGCCAGTTCCTCGCCCCATGGGATATGGACAACGTCGCCACCAAGGTCGCCTCGACCGGAAACGAACGCATCCTGCTGACCGAACGTGGCACCTCGTTCGGCTACAACACCCTGGTCGCCGACATGCGCGCCCTGCCCCGGATGATGCAGACCGGCTATCCGGTGATCATGGATGCCACCCATTCCGTGCAGCAACCCGGCGGGCAGGGCGGATCGTCCGGCGGCGACCGCCGCTTTGCCCCGGTGATGGCGCGGGCGGCCGTGAGTCTCGGGATTGCCGGGGTTTTCATCGAAACGCACGAAGACCCGGACAATGCCCCCTCCGACGGCCCGAACATGATCCCGCTTGCGCAGATGGCGCACCTGCTGGACACGTTGATGCAGTTCGACCGCCTCGCCAAGGCCGAACCGATCAGGATCTGACCGATGACCGCGCCACATTCCAGGGTAACGCCCAACACCTGGGCCTTCCTGAATGAACCGATGATCGCCCCCACCGGCTTTCGCGAATATGACGCGCGCTGGAAATACCCCGAGCAGATCAACCTGCCCGGCATCCAGGCGCTCGGCCTTGGCCTCGGCACCCAGATGCAGCGGCACGGGCTGGTGCCCGAGATCGTGGTGGCCAACGACTACCGCGACTATTCGCTGGGCGTGAAGAATGCGTTGATCCTCGGGCTGTTACAGTCCGGAATTCGCGTGACCGACATCGGCACCGCGCTGTCGCCGATGGCCTATTTCGCCCGCGATCATCTGGGCATCGACGCGGTGGCGATGGTCACCGCCTCGCACAACCCCAACGGCTGGACCGGGGTCAAGATGGGCTTCACGCCGCCGCTGACCCACGGGCCGGAAGAGATGGCGGAACTGCGCGACATCGTGCTGGGCGGCCACGGCATAGCGCGGCCGGGTGGCAACCTGACCCGCGCCGAGGGGGTGAAGGCGGCCTACCTCGATGATCTGTGCGGCGATTTCAAACTCTCCCGCCCGCTCAAGGTGGTTTGCGCCACCGGCAACGGCACCGCGGGCGCCTTCGCCCCCGAATTGCTCGCCCGGCTGGGTTGCGATGTCGTGGCCCTGCACACCGGGCTCGACTACACCTTCCCGCACTACAACCCCAACCCCGAAGCCCTTGAAATGCTGCACGACATGGCCGCGGCGGTGACGGCGACGCAGGCCGACCTCGCGCTTGGCTTCGATGGCGACGGCGATCGCTGCGGCGTGGTCGATGACGAGGGCGAGGAGATTTTCGCCGACAAGGTCGGCGTCATCCTCGCGCGCGACTTTGCCGCGCTCTACCCCGGCGCGATCTTCGTGGCCGACGTGAAATCCACCGGCCTCTTCGCCTCCGACCCGGTGCTGAAATCGCTGGGTGCCACCACCGATTACTGGAAAACCGGCCACAGCCACATGAAGCGCCGCGTGCATGAGCTTGGCGCGCTTGCCGGATTCGAGAAATCGGGCCACTACTTCATCGCGCCGCCGATCGGGCGCGGCTACGATTGCGGGATGCGCGTCGCGGTCGAAATCGTCAAGCTGATGGACCGCCATCCGGGCCAGAGCATGTCCGGCCTGCGCCGTGCGCTGCCGGTGACCTACGCCATGCCCACCCTGTCGCCCTACTGCCCCGACACCGAGAAATACGCGGTGCTGGAACGCATCATGGGCCGGCTG
The DNA here is from genome assembly GCF_964715405.1 of Solirhodobacter sp. Classification (NCBI taxonomy): domain Bacteria; kingdom Pseudomonadati; phylum Pseudomonadota; class Alphaproteobacteria; order Rhodobacterales; family Paracoccaceae; genus Solirhodobacter; species Solirhodobacter sp. Next base: position 21,125 of record NZ_CBAICG010000012.1, read on the forward strand.
GAGGTGATGCGCGCCGGTGGCGGCACCCTCGGCGGCCGCGCGATCACCGGCATCGTCACCGTCAACGGCGCCCGCGTCATGCTGGAAAACGGCGCCTGGGGTTTGGTGCGGGCCTCGTCGAACACCCCCAACCTCGTCGTGGTCTGCGAAAGCCCGGACAGCGAGGCCGAACTGCGCGCGATCTTCGCCGATCTCGACGCCGTGATCCGGGCCGAACCGCAGGTCGGGGACTACGACCAGACGTTCTGACCTCGCCCTGTCGTCCTTGCGCCCGCCTGTCATCCCCGCGCAAGCGGGGACCTCCCCCCGATTTCCCCGCCCCGATTTCCCCCGAACGTCGGTGCACCGTCGGTGTGTTTTCGGTGTGGTTTCGGTGCGGTTTCGGTATCGACCTTTTCCGGCCGTCCCAAGCCCTTACACCACCTGCCCCGCCGCCCAGCCCGAGGCCCAGGCCCACTGGAAGTTGTAGCCGCCCAGCCAGCCGGTGACGTCGACCACCTCGCCGACGAAATGCAGCCCCGGCACCGCCTTCGCCATCAGCGTGCGGGCGTCGAGCGCGGCGGTATCCACGCCGCCCAGCGTCACCTCGGCGGTCCGGTATCCCTCTGATCCGGTGGGCAGAAGCTCCCAGCGCTGTGCCAGCGCCGCCAGCCGCTCGAGGCTTGCATTCGACTGCGCCCCCAGCGGCCCGTCCAGCCCCGCCAGCGCCTCCAGCCGCCGCGCCAGCCGCTCCGGCAGATGGCGCGCCAGCGCGGTGCGGGGCGCGGATTTGGGGCTTTCGGCCCGCGCCTGCCGCAGCGCAAGCGCAATATCTCTGTCCGGGCACAGGTTCAGCGTGATCCCCTGCCCCTCGCGCCAGTAGGATGAGATTTGCAGGATTGCCGGGCCCGACAATCCGCGATGCGTGAACAGCACGGCCTCGTCGAACGTCATTCGTGCGCAACCGACCCGCGCCGCAGGCACCGCCACCCCCGCCAGATCCGCGGAAAATTCCGGCCCGAAGGTCAGCGGCACCAGCGCGGGCCGGGTCTCGGTCACCGCCAGCCCGAACTGCCGCGCGATCCGGTAGCCCAGATCGCTCGACCCCATCTTCGGGATCGACTTGCCGCCCGTCGCCACCACCACGCTGGCGGCCGCGATCACCCCGCGATCCGTTTCCACCCGGAACCGCCCGTTCTGGCCGATCGCCTGCACCGCCGCGCCCAGCCGCAGGTCCACCCCCGCCCGGCCCATGTCGCGCCCGAACAGGTCGACCACCTGCCGCGCCGAGCCGTCACAAAAGAGCTGGCCCAGCGTCTTTTCATGCCAGGCGATGCCCGCGCCCTCGATCCGGTCCAGCATGTCGCGCGGCGTGAACCGGCCCAGCGCCGACAGCGCAAACCGCGGATTTTGCGACAAAAACCGCTCTGCCCCGCGGTTGAGGTTGGTGAAGTTGCAGCGCCCGCCGCCCGAGATGCGGATCTTCTCGCCCGCCGCGCGGGCCTGGTCGAGCACGATCACCCGGCGGCCGCGGCGCCCCGCCTCGACCGCACACATCATGCCCGCCGCCCCGGCGCCGAGCACCACAACATCGACCGTTTCCATGCCGCCGCAATAGCTTGCCGCCCGCGCCCCCGCAACGCCGCAAATTCATCAAAACCCCCTTGCGGCAGTCCGAGGGCTTCGCTAAACACCGCCGCAGTTGGGGCGTCGCCAAGCGGTAAGGCAGCGGTTTTTGGTACCGCCATACCTAGGTTCGAATCCTAGCGCCCCAGCCAGCGCATTCAGGGTCCATCGGTGGCAAGACACGGCCCTGGACAGCAAGTCCATCCCGAACCCGAAGGTGTTCCGTCCGTGAAAATGCGTGTCCTGAGCTGTCTTTGCCTGCTGTCGGTCAGCGCTGCCTGCGGCAGCAAGACCGTCGATCTGCGTCTCTATCCGGTGGCGGGTCCGATCGCGACGAACGACCCGTCGCAGACCATCACCATCGCGCTCGGCCACCAGAGCGCTACCTCGGGCGACATCGCCTTCCGCCTGCCACCGCCCACGAGGGCGCGCTGCAAGGGCACCTGGACCTCGGTCGCCCCCAAGATCGTCTCGCATGAGCGTGGCCTCGCACTGACGCTGCGCGACACCGGCGGCAGGTACACGAATTCGACCAAGGACGTGGGCGGCATCAACTCGGGCGAGATCTATGCCGTTTGCAACGACGGCACCCGCGTGCAGGGCACCTTCATCACCGGCTCCGGCACCGAAAGCGGCACCGGCACGGTCACCGACAGCCTCGGCAACAGCTACAAACTGCTGTTCTGACGCCGGATGTCGCGCCAGCCCGGATCGCGCCCGTCAAACGGGAATGCGTTTCGCGGCCCTCAGGTCGCGCCGGTTGCCAGCATCGCCTCGGCCTCGGCCAGCTCTTCGGGCGTGTTCGCATTGAAGAACGGGTCGGGCGCGCCCGCCTCATCGGGGGTGAAATCGACCTCGGCCAGCGGGTGGCGCGCGGCCCAGACCTGCACCTTGCGCGAGTCGCCTTGGGCCAGCCAGTCGGCCAGGTCGCCCCGCAACGCCAGCGGCCAGAGCCCGAACACCGGCTGGCAGCGGCCGAACGAGCGGGCCAGCACGATCCGCCCCTCTGCCGCCTGATCCAGCAACCGCGCCACCAGATCACGCGGAAAGAACGGCGTATCGGTGGCCGCCGTCGCCAGATGGGTCAGCACCGGATCGCGGGCGGCCCAGACCATGCCCGCCAGCACCCCGGCCAGCGGTCCGGCAGACCCCGCGACGGTGTCCGCCAGCACTGGCAGGCCGAACGCCCGGAACAGCGCCGGGTCGGAATTGGCGCTGATCGCCAGCGGCCCGACCTGCGGCGCCAGCCGGTCGATGACATGCGCGATCAACGGCCGCCCGCCGAGCAGGCGCAGGCTCTTGTCACCGCCACCCATCCGCCGCGACTGCCCCCCCGCCAGCACCAGCCCGGCCACCCGCACCTCAGCCCCCCGGACCTCAGACACCGGTGGCCACCCGGATCGCGCGGCCGAGTTTGTCGACCAGTTCGCCGATCTGGGCGTCGTCGATGATGAAGGGGGGCGCCAGCAGCACATGGTCGCCGGTGACGCCGTCGATGGTGCCGCCCATCGGGTAGCAGATCAGCCCGGCCTCGAAGGCGGCGGCCTTGACGATCCTGTTGACCCCGCGGCCTGGGTCGAACGGTGCCTTGGTCTCGCGGTCCGCCACCAGTTCCAGCGCGCGGAACAAGCCCCGCCCCCGGATGTCGCCGACATGCGGATGCTGCCCGAACGCCGCCCGCAGCGCGGCGTCGAGCCTGTCGCCCATCTCGCGCACCCGCGGCAGCAGGTTGCGCCCCAGCACCGCCTCCAGCACCGCCCGGCCTGCGGTGGCGGCCAACGGGTGGCCCTGATAGGTGTGGCCGTGCTGGAAGAAGCCCGACCCCGCCGCAATCGCACCGTAGATCGCGCCCGAACAGAGCATCGCGCCGACCGGCTGGTAGCCCGCCCCCAGGCCCTTGGCGATGGTCAGGATGTCGGGGGCAACGCCGTCTTCGGCGCAGGCGTACAGGTGGCCGGTGCGCCCCATGCCGCACATCACCTCGTCGAGGATCAGCAGAACGCCATACCGCGTGCAGATCTCGCGGATGCGGGCGAGATAGCCCGGCACCGGCGGCACTGCGCCCGCGGTGGCGCCCACCACGGTTTCGGCGACGAAGGCCATCACCGTTTCGGAGCCGAGGCGAAGAATCTCGGCCTCCAGCTCATCCGCCACGCGCAGGCCGTAGGCCTCGGGCGTCTCGCCGTCGCGGCGGTCGCGGTAGGCGTAGCAGGGTGCGATATGGGTCGTTTCCACCAGCAGCGGCGCGAACTGGGCGCGGCGCCAGGCGTTGCCGCCGGTGGCCAGCGCGCCCAGCGTGTTGCCGTGATAGCTCTGCCGCCGGGCGATCACGCGGTGGCGCCTCGGCTCACCGATCTCCAGGAAAAACTGCCGGGCGAGCTTCAGCGCCGCCTCCATCGCCTCGGACCCGCCCGACACGAGGTAGACCCGCGCGATCCCCTCGGGCGCATGGGCGATCAGCAGGTCAGCCAGCGCCTCGGCGGGCTCCGAGGTGAAAAAGCCGGTATGGGCAAAGGCGAGCGCGTCCAGTTGCGCATGCAGCGCCGCGCGCACATCCGGATCGGAGTGGCCAAGGCAGGACACCGCCGCCCCGCCCGAGCCGTCGAGGTAGCGCTTGCCCTCGGCGTCGATCAGATAGCAGCCCTCGCCGCGCACCGCCGTGGGTGGTCTGGTCCTGGTCGAACGGCCGAAGATGTGGTCGGGCATGGCGGGGCCTTTCGCGAGCGCGCGCAGGACGCCCGGCCCAGTGATGCGCGAAAGCCCCGGCCGGGCGCAAGGGGGGGCGCCTCAGACCGCCGCGATGTGGCTGTGGCCGAACAGCATCGGATAGTGGCACAACTCGCGCTGCACCGCGTGCTCGCCGCGGGTGAAGACGAACAGCCCCTGCCAGTAGCCCGTCACCGCGTAGTGCACACCGTCGGGCAGCAGCACCAGCCCGCAGGGATAGCGCAGCCCCAGCGCGGCGGTGTCGATCGCCCGCTTCAGCGCGCCGGTCTGCGCGTCGAACACCATCACCCGCTGCGACGAGGGGAAGGTGGCGATCACCTCGTCGTGGTCGGCGTCGTATTTCACCGACAGGCCGTGGCGCATCAGGTCCGCCACCGTCGCATCGCCGCACACCGCCCCGGCGGGCGTGCCCGCGTGGAACAGCAGCGGCGTGGCGGGCAGGAAGCATTGGCCGGCGTCGGCGGTGATGTCGGCTTCCTCCGCCACCTCCGGGTCGAGATAGCGCCGATCGTCGCCCGTGCGCCCCAGCCGCACCCGGATCGCGAGGACGCGCGCATCGGGCGTGACCGTCAGGTGGCGCAACTCGGTTTCCGGTGCGGTCGCCGGATGCTTTTCCACCAGCGCGCCGCTGGCCAGATCGACGATCGTCACGCTTGCCTCGACCACATCGCGCGGCGGATCCAGACTGCGGCGCCCCGGCGGGGCAACCGAGCCGTAGTTGGCCACCGCCGCCTGCTTGCCGCCCGGCAGCAGCCGGATCTCATGCGGGTCGATGCCGTGGCAGGGGATCGTGTCGAGCACCTTGAGCGTGACCGGATCGCGCACCGCGATCAGGCCGTAATGCGCCTCGGGGTGGCCGGCGTAGCCCTTCAGCGGTGCGCGCTCGGTGGTCAGCAGCACGTCCCCGGATTCCGAATGGATGCCATGCCCGCCGCCGCGCCAGCCCGGCTTGGGCGGGCGGCCCTGGCCGATCTGCTCCAGCGTTTCCGGATCGAAGGCGACGTGATGCGCGGCACCCGGCTCGGCGCCGTAATCCATCCGGCCGAAGAAGCCGCTCTTGCGGTCGGGCGCGATTTCCACGTCATGCCCCTGCACCGGAAAGACCGCCTGCCGGATGCCACCGTCCGGCCCGATCCGGGTCAGCAGGCTCAACTGCCCGGCCCCCTGCCCGTGGTTCTTCGTCTTGCGCCACCAGCGGTCGGCAGCCATGCCGTGCAGCACCGCACGATCCGGCCAGTAGCCGGGGATGTAAAGCGTGGCCCCCGTTCCGGCCGAGGCGGGCACCGGGGCGGCGATGCCTTCAGCGACCACGGGTCGCGGCAGCACACCCACAGCGACCAGCGCCGCAAGGAAGGATCGTCTGTCCATAATGGCCTCCTTCGCACACCCACCCGACCGGTCGCCGGGCCCCCTGGGCGTTGGGGCCAAGGCTAGCCAGCGCCACCACGTCCCGCGTTGACACAGGTCAAGGCCGACATGTGTCCGGCGCCCCGCGCCCGGACGCGGACCAGATCGGCACCGCCTCGGGCTCTGTTGTTCGCCGTGCCCCTGCTGCGGCAAAAGGGGTTGAAGTTCGGGGCGCAAAAGGTGCGTCGACACCCCAGATGCAAAGGGTGGACAGTGGCACGTCAACGGGCACCGCGGTCGCGGGTCTTGCGGCGGTCGCGGATGGCCGGCGCGTCCTCGCGGCATTGGCGCGTGCGCGGGTCTTCGGGCTCGGCGCCATCGTCTTCGCCATCGCGGAGATCCGCCGCAGCGACAACGCGCGCGCCAACGGCGGCGTGCTGTCCACCCTCATCATCGCGGGCATCGCCTCGACGCCGCAGACCGCAGCCGCAGCCGCCCGACCGATCGATCTCGATGCGACACCGCGGCGCGCGCCCTTTCCGCCCCTACAACTCGATCAGCCGCAGCCGCGCCGCCTGCGCCACCGCATCGGTGCGCCCCGAGGCATCCATCTTGTCCATCAGCGACCGCACATGGAACTTCGCGGTATGCACCGAAATCCCCAGCCGCCGCGCGATCCCCTTGTTCGAGGCACCCTCGGCCAGCAGCGCCAGCACCTCGCCCTCGCGCGGGGTCAGGGCGGTGGTCGGCTCGCTACGCGGCGCCGGGGGCGGGCCGATCACCGCATCGGCCTGCGCCGGATCGGCCACCAGCCGCAGCCCCGGCACCCCCGCCAGCAGCGCCGCCAGCCGGTCGGCCAGCGCCGCGTCGGCCAGCGTCAGCGCAAGGGTCAGGGGCTCGCTCACGCCGCCGGCCTTTCCCCCACGGTGACGGAGACGCTGGCCGCGCCGCCTGCGCGCCGCAGCCCCAGCACCATCACCCGGCCCACACTCTCCGGCCCCAGCGCCCCGGTCAGATCCTGCACCCCCCGGATCGGCGCGCCATCAAGGCTGACCACGATATCGCCCTGATGCAGGCCCGCCGCGGCACCCGGCCCGCTGGCGTCAAGGCTGACGACCATCCCCGCCATCCCGTCGTGCCCGTCCACCGCCACCGGCTGCAGGCCGACGCCCAGATAGCCCCGCGCGATCCGGCCGCCGTCCGCCAGCACCGCCGCCACCCGGTCCACCGTCGCCATCGGGATCACCAGCGCCCGCCGACGCGGCCCGAACGCCGCCATCCCCAGCGCCGCGCCGTCCACGCCGACAACCAGCCCGCCCTCGGCCCGCCGGTCGAGCCGCAGCGCCAGTTCCACCCGCGCGTCGATCACCCCGCCGCGCATCGACCGCCATGCGGCACCCGCCCGGCTGACGACACCGAAGGCGGCCAGCACATCGCCCTCGGCCCGGCCCAGCGCCAGCGCCAGCGCGCCCGCCTGCGCGACAGCGCTGGCCGTCACCGCCTGCCCGCCGTCACCCTCCAGCTTCAGCAGCGCCACATCGGTGGAGGCATCCCGCCCCCGCAGCCGCGCTGCGACCGTGGTGCCATCCGCCAGCGTCACGCTATAGCCGTCGTCCTCGCCCAACGCCTCGTCGGCCGTCACCACCCAGCCCGGCCGCCAGACGAAGCCGCTCGCCCGCGTCTCGCGCCCCTCGACCGCCACCACCACGCCACCCGCCGTCGCCGTCAGCGCCGCCAGTTCGCCCGAAACCGCCTGCAATGTCTGTCCGTCCATCTCATGCCTCCATCTGCCTGCCCTTGAGTATGGGGGCGCGGGCGCGGCAATCCACCTGCCCGCATGGTCAGGCCGTTGCACTTTCCCCCTTCTAACTGCCCGGCCGCCGCGCCTAAGGTGCCGCCAACCGGAGGACGCCATGCCCAAGCCCATCGTCATCGCTGCGCCCGAACCGCGCAGCCTCGATCTGATCTTCACCCCCGCCGCCCGCGCCCGCCTGCACGACGCTTACGAGGTGGTGGAGACCGGTGCCGACACGCTGGACGCGCTGCCTGACGACGTGCTGCGCGAGGCGCGCTACATCCTCGGCCAGCCGCCGCTGTCGGAACTGACGCTGATGCGGCTTGCCAGCCTGCGGGCGGTGCTGAACGTCGAGTCGAACCTGATCGACAACATGCCCTATGCCGAACTGTTCCGGCGCGGCATCCACGTCGTCACCACCGGCGCCGTCTTTGCCCGCCCGGTGGCCGAGCTTGGGCTCGCCCTCGCGCTGGACCTGTTCCGGGGCGTGACCGAGGCCGACCTTGCCTTCCGCCAGCGGCGCGAGCTCTGGGGCAGCGACGGCAACGCCAGCGCGCGCCTGCTGACCGGGGCCGAGGTCGGCATCATCGGCTTCGGCGACCTCGGCCGCAGCTTGCGCGAGGTGCTGACCGGCTTTCGCCCCGTCATCCGCGCCTACGACCCCTGGCTGCCGCCCTCGATGCTGACCGAGGCGGGCGTGATCCCCGCCGACCTCGACACCGTGCTGAGCGCAAGCGACGTGGTCTTCGTCACCGCCTCCGTCACCACCGAAAACCGCGGTTTCCTGAACGCCGAGGCCTTCGCGAAAATGCGGCCAGGCGCCGCCTTCATCCTGCTCAGCCGCGCCGATGTGGTCGATTTCGACGCGCTGATGGCGGCGGTCGCCGCTGGCCACATCACCGCCGCGTCGGACGTGTTCCCGCTCGAACCGCTGCCGGCCGATCACCCGGTCCGCGCGATGAAGGGCTTCCTGCGTTCGGCCCACCGCGCCGGGGCGCTCGATGTCGCCTTCAAGCGGATGGGCGACATGGTGCTGGAGGATATGGCGCTGATGGATCGCAGCCTGCCGCCGCTGCGCTGTAAGCGGGCGGAACGCGAGACGGTGGCGCGGATGCGCTCGCGCCCGGTGACGCGGAACTGACGGCGCCTGTGCGAACCCGGATGTTTCCCCCCGCCCTGACCCGCCTTGGTCACGCCCTCGGCCCCGCCATCGGCGCCCCGCACCCGCGCGAGGTGTTACGGGCCTCGGCGGGCGCCGCATTGGGGCTGGCCGTGCTGGCCGCCTTCCTGTTCTCTGTGCTGGTCGACAAGGGCACCGGCCTCTTTCTGATCGCGCCGCTCGGCGCCTCGGCAGTCTTGATGTTCGCGGTGCCGAACAGCCCGCTGGCGCAGCCGTGGTCGGCGGTGGTGGGCAACACGCTTTCGGGCCTGGTCGCCTGGGCGGTGGTCAGCCTCGTTCCCGACCCGGTGGCCGCCGTCGCGCTGGCGGTCGGCGCGGCGATCCTGATCATGGCGCTGGCCCGCGCCACGCACCCGCCGGGCGGCGCTGTCGCGCTCTTGTCGGCGCTGAACGCGCCGATGGTGCGCGAGATGGGGCCGCGCTTCGCGCTGGTCGCCGCCGGGGGCGGCACGCTGGCGCTGGCGCTGACGGCGATCGCCTGGAACCGCGCCACCGGCCGCGTCTACCCGTTCCGCCAGCCCGCGCCCGGCGGCGCGCACGGCACCGCCGACCCAGCGCCCGAGCGGCGGCTGGGCCTGACCGCCGACGAGTTGCGTCAGATCCTGACGGATTTCCGGCAAGACGCGAACCTTGGCCCCGAGGACTTCGCCCGCCTGATCGAGGCGGCCGAAACGGCGGCGGCGGGCCATCGCCTCGGCGCGCTCACCTGTGCCGGGATCATGTCGCGCGACCTCGTGACGGTGGCCCCGGATACGCCCCTGTCCGAGGTGGCGGACCTGTTCCGCCGCCACGGGTTCACCTCGCTGCCGGTGACCGAGGGCGGTCGGCTGACCGGCATGATCTTCCAGATCGACGTGATCCGGCAGGCGTTTTCGGATGGCATGGCGACAGCCGCGGCCGACACCATCGCCGAGCGCGGCATCCCCACCGTCGCGCCGCAAACCCCCGCCGCCGCACTGATCGCGATGCTGAAGGACGGTCAGGCCGAGGCGGTGCCGGTGCTCGACGATGGCCGCCTCGTCGGCATCGTCACGCGCTCCGACCTCGTTTCGGCGCTGGCGCACGACTTCGTGCCGCAGGCGGGCTGAACGGGCCGAAACGGTGCCAACGTCGGTGTGGTTTCGGTGTGGTTTCGGTGCTTTTTCGGTATCCCGATTCCGCAACCTTCCCAACGCCTTGCGCGCTAATCCTCCAGTCGCGCCACTTCGCGCCGGAACGACGGCGCATCGCCCCGGTCCGGCTCGTCCAGTTCGCGCGCATAGCGGTGCCCGGCATAGGTCGCCCAGGCGATCGGACCCGGCGCGCAGGCGTCGCCGATGACTTTCACCGAGAGGATGCCCGCGTCGGCCCAGTCGCCTTCCCGCGCCTCAAGGTCGTGGAACAGCGCATCCTCCGACCTGCGCGAGGCCACCACCACCACCGCATCGCAGCCGATGTGGCCGCGCGCATCGGTATAGCTGCAAGAGGTTTCCACGCCGTCGCCAAGGATCGCCGCGACCCCGGTGTTCAGCACGATCCGGACCCCCAGCCCGGCCAGCCGCCGGTGGATCGTCGCCTGTTCCAGCGTGTTGCGCGCCCAGTCGCTGACATGGGGCGCCGGCGTCACCAGCGTGACCCGCGCCCCCTTCTGCACCAGCAGTTCCGTCAGAACGCCCCCCATGTAGTAGTGGTCGTCATCATAGACGACCACATCTCCCCCCGGCACCTTGCCCGCCATCAGATCGTCGGGCGTGAACACCGGCATGGCCGGGTCCATCGGCATCGCCACCACATGCTGCCGCGCCACCCCGTCGCGCCGCCAATGCGAGCCCGTCGCCACCGCGACATGCTGAAACCCGAACTCCAGCACCTCGGCCGCCGTCAACCGGCTGCCCCGGTAAATCTCGACGTTGGGCCGCTGCGACAACTGGTACTGCCGGTAATCGACCACCCGGCCCCAGGCCGACAGGCCGGGCAGCTTGCGCTCGCGCGTCACCCGCCCGCCGATCGCCTCGCCCGCCTCCGCCACCGCGACGTCGTAGCCGCGCAGGGCCAGCGCCCGCGCCGCCTCCAGCCCCGCCGGGCCAGAGCCGATCACCAGAACTGTGTCGCTCAACCCCTTGGGATTCATGCGTTCCGGGTGCCAGCCCTTGCGCCATTCCTCCATGAAGGTCGGGTTCTGCGTGCAGCGGCTGATCGACTGCGTCATGTCGCCCGACACGCAGACATTGCAGCCGATACACTCGCGGATATCCTCGATCCGCCCTTCGGCGATCTTCTTGGGCAGGAACGGATCGGCGATCGAGGGCCGCGCACAGCCGATGAAATCGAGCGTGCCCGAGGTGATCATCTTCACCATCACATCCGGGCTGGTGAACCGACCCACCCCGACGATCGGCTTGTCCGACAGCGCGCGGATGCCGCGCACGAGGTCATACTGCGCCGCCTCGTCCTTGAAGCGGGACGGGCCGGAACAGGCCTCCCACGTCCCCTGCGCCAGATCCCACAGGTCGGGCAGATCGCGGTTCATCTCGATGAACTCGCGCAGCTCGGCGTTGGAAAAGCCAAGCTCGCCAATGGTTTCGTCCAGAGACACCCGCAGGCTTAACCCCATCGTATCGCCCACCGCATCGCGCAGATCGGCCATCACCTCGCGCGCAAAGCGGGATCGGTTCTCCAGATTGCCGCCGTATTCGTCGGTGCGCTGGTTGGTGGCGCGGCTCAGGAAATGCTGGAAGATGCCGAAGCCATGCGCGCCGTAAAGGCAGATCAGGTCGAACCCCGCCGCCCGGCTGCGCTTCGCCGCCGTCACGAACCAGCGCCGCAGGTTGCGGATATCGGCCTTGTCCATCGCGCGGGCCTGCACCGGATCGTTGGTGAAGGTGCGGATCGGCAGCGCGGTCGGGGCCAGCGGCACCTCGCGGGTATAGAGGTTCGGCCCGTTGATGCCGGAATAGGCCAACTGGATCCCCGCCAGCGCCCCGTGCGATTTCATCCGGTCGGCCATCTTCGCGATCGCCGGGATGTCCTTGTCCTCCCACAGCCGCAGCTCGATGAACGGCGTGATTTCCGAGGTGTGGTGCATCTCGGTCTGCTCGGTGAAAATCACGCCCCAGCCGCCCTCGGCCTTCACCCGCCGCATTTCGGCGGCGGCGGAGGGGTCGCGGTAGCCGCCGCCGTTGCAGTGCGGCACCTGAAAGAAGCGGTTCTTCGCGGTGACCGGCCCGATCCGGACCGGCTCGAACAGCACGCCGTAGCGGTCGCCCCCGTCACTCATCCCCCGGCACCCCGTAGCTTGGCGCCGCTACCGGGTTCAGCGCGCGGGTGACGTAAGCCGTGGCTTGCGGCGCGAACACCTCCCACGCCGCCCCGAGCATCCCGATCGGATCGTCGGCCCAGTCGATCCTGAGGTCGACGAAGGGCCAGCTTTCGCGGTCCACCACCAGCAGCCCGGCCGAGCGCACGGGCCCCGCCTCGCCCCCGGCGGCCAGCCCGGCCCGCAGCGCCGCCAGCAACCGGTCGCCAAGGCTCCCCGCCGCCGCGCCGAACGCCGCCACCATCGCGGCAGGCACCCCGGCATCGGCCAGCAGGTTCCCCCCCGCCGCGCAATCCGCGCCCGTCGCCTCGGCCCAGACCCCGAGCGCGCGCGCCCCCGAATGGATCGCCACGCCCCCCGCCGCGTCCACCACCAGCAGCTGACGGTAGTCGGGATGCGCCATCCCGCGCCGCAGGATCGCCGCCGCCTCGCCCGCCGAAGCACCCCGCGCCAGCAGGTCCAGCGCCTGCGGCCCCAGCCGCGGATCGGTCACGTTCTGGCTCGCCACCGCCCCCAACCCCGCCCGCGCATGCGCGCAACGCGCCGCCACGGCGGGGCTGGAGGACGATATGGCGACCCCGAACTGGCCGGTTTCGGCGCAGCGGGCAACGATGGAAAAGGTCATGCGCGGTCTCCTTTGGCCGGGCGCCGGGGGTTTCACACCCCCGAACCCCCGTGGGATACTCGGACCAAGATGAAGAACCATCCGATCATCTTGGCAACATATATCCCGGGGTGATGAGCGTCCGGAAATCCTCCAGTGGAGGATTTCCAGCGAAGAACGCCTGCCCCGTGGGCGGGCTGGGGGGCAGCGCCCCGGGAGCATCGGCCGGGTGCCTCAGTCCGGGATCACGGCGGTGGCGTCGATCTCGACCAGCCAGTCGGGGCGGGCCAGCGCGGTGACGGTGACGCCGGTCGAGACCGGGTGCACGCCCTTGATGTATTCGCCCATCGTGCGGTAGACCGCCTCGCGGTGGCGCACGTCGGTCAGGTAGACGACGACCTTGCACAGATGCTCCATCTTGCCGCCGCACTCCTCGATGAGCTGCTGGATGTTCTGCATGACCTTGTGGGTCTGCTCCACCGGATCATGGCTGTTGATGTTCTTCGCGGTGTCGAGATCCTGCGGGCACTGGCCGCGCAGGAACACCATCGTGCCGCGGGCCACGACGGCCTGACACAGATCGTTGTCGAGCTTCTGCTCGGGGTAGGTGTCCTTCGTGTTGAAGGGGCGGATGCGGGTATGGGCCATCGGGGTCTCCGTTCGGTCAGATGTCTGGCGGGGCGTCGGTCAGGCGTCTACCGTCGCATGCGCCGGGGACGGGGAGTAGGCCAGATAGCCGCGCTGCTTGGCGAGGTGATCGGCCACATACTTGGCGTCGTACCAGACGCCCCAGATGAAGGACGACCCGCGCCGCGTCTGCCACGGCAGCCCGAGGAAATAGAGCCCCGGCTCGACCGAAACACCGCGCTGATGCCGGGGGCGGCCGTTGGCGTCGAAGGCGTCCAGCTTCAACCAGCCGAAATCGAGCGCGAAGCCGGTGGCCCAGAGGATCGTGGTGATCCCGGCCTTGGCCAGATCGAGCGACAGGATCGGGTCGGTCACGCAGGCCGGGTCGGCGTCGATGAGGCGGGCGGCGGGTTCCTCGGGCAGGTCGAGGCCATTGCGCGCGACATAGGCATCGGCTTCGTCCAGCACCGAGAGGTAGTTGGCATCGCCGTGCGCCAGATTGGCCGCGAGGTCCGGCGCGAAGTGCATCACGCCATCCTTGAACGCCTCGGTCCGCCCGAGCAGCACCATACCCTGCGCGGCAAGGTGGCGGAAATCGACGGTATGGCCGCCGTCGGCCCCGCTGACCGCGATCGTGGTATGCTCGGCGCCGGGCGTCGCCTCGGCATCCCATTTGTTCAGCACACCGAGCCACCAGACGAAATCGCGCCCCCGATAGCTGCGCGGCGGGCGATCATGCGGGCCGACCGAAAGATAGACGCGCTTCCCCGCCTGCAAAAGCTCATCGGCGATCTGCACCCCCGAAGAGCCGGCGCCGACCACCAGCACCGCGCCCTCGGGCAGTTGCGCGGGGTTGCGGTAGGCGGTGGAGTGGATCTGGGTGATCCCCGCCGTCTGCGGCACGAGGGCCGGGATGACCGGGCGCTGGAACGGGCCGGTGGCGGCCACCACATAGCCGGCTTCGATCACGCCCTGCGAGGTTTGAACGCGAAAGCCGGGGCGGCCTTCGTTGCGTCGCACCTCGGTGACCTCGACGCCGCAGCGGATCGGGGCGGCGATCCTGTCGGCATAGGCGACGAAGTAATCCGCGATGTCCTCCTTGGCGACGAAGGCATCGGGGTCGCCCGGGAAGGCCAGACTCGGAAAGCGGTCGTGCCAGGCCGGGCCATTGGCCACCAGCGAGTCCCAGCGTTCCGAGCGCCAGCGTTCGGCGATCCGGCTCCGTTCAAGCACGAGGTGCGGCACGCCGCGTTTGCTCAGGTGCTCGCTCATCGCCACGCCGGCCTGGCCCGCGCCGACCACCAGCACCTCTACCGTTTCGACTGACATTCTTCGGTCCTTTCCGGGTTCCCGACATCCTGACGGGATTGGCGGACATTCTGTCGCAGGCGGCGGAAAGGAAAAAGCATAACTTTGCGCCGCTTTGGTTAGGGTAAAGCTAATTATCCCGCTGCGGCGGAACATCGCGGTTGACGCGAGGCCCGCCTGTGCGACGATGCTCGCGCACCCGAGCGACGAGGCCCCACGATGCACATCCCCGACGGCTACCTGAGTCCGGCGACCTGTGCGGTGGCCTATGCGGTGGCGCTGCCGTTCTGGATGCGCGGGCTGACGCGGGTGAAGGCGCGGATGCAGGGGCGCACGGTGCCGATGCTGGCGGTCGTGTCGGCCTTCTGCTTCACGGTGATGATGTTCAACCTGCCGATTCCGGGCGGCACCACCGCGCACGCGGTCGGCATGGGGGTGGCGGCGATCCTGCTGGGGCCCTGGGCGGGGCTTCTGTCGATCTCGGTCGCACTGGCGATTCAGGCGCTGTTCTTCGGCGACGGCGGCATCACCAGTTTCGGCGCCAACAGTTTCAACATGGCCATCGTGGGCTGCTTCACGGCCTGGGCGGTCTACCGCGTGATCGCGGGCCGCGCGGCGGTGATCGCGCCGCGCCGGGCGGTGGCGGCGGGCATCGCGGGCTATGTCGCGATCAACGCCTCGGCCGTCTGCGCGGCGCTGGAGTTCGGGGCGCAGCCCTGGCTCTTTCACGACGCCGCCGGAACGCCGCTTTACGCGCCCTACCCGCTGGCGGTGGCGCTGCCCGCGATGATGCTGGCGCATCTGACGCTGGCGGGCGCCGCCGAGGCGGTGCTGAGCGCGGGCGTGGTGGCCTGGCTGCAACGCGCGCAGCCCGAGTTGCTGGCGCCCTCGGCCGCCGCGGGCTGGCGAGTGACGCGCGGGCTTTGGGCCGCGGTCGGCGCGCTGATGCTGGCCAGCCCGCTCGGCCTGATCGCGGGCGGCATGGCCTGGGGCGAATGGGGGCCGGGCGATCTGAGCGATGCCGCGACACGGGCCGACATTGCCGATGCCTCGGGCGGCATCGCGCCGCCCGCGGTGGTGCCGCAGGGGCTGGCGCGGCTGGCGCATGTCTGGACCGCGCCGATGCCGGATTACGCGCCGGGCTTCCTGCACAGCCCGGCGTTTGGCTACATCGCCTCGGCACTGATCGGGGGCGGGCTGATCGTGCTGGCGATGGCGGCGCTTGGCGCGCTGATGGGGCGCACCGGGCGGGCTTGAGGCGGTTCAGGCGATCTGCCGCAGCACCGCCAGCGACACCCGGTCCAGCACGCGCCCGGTGTGCGGCATCGCCACGAACTCCACCGTCAGCCCCGAGGGGCGCAGCGTGCACAGGCCGAAGCCGGTGCCGTCGGTGATCGACATTTCCGCACTCACCAGCGGGTCGATGGTGTTGTGCAAGCCGTTGCCGACGATCACCGGGAGGCCGTGCCAGAGCGTGACGCGCGGCACATGGACGTGGCCGCACAGCAGCGCCACCACGCCCCTGCCCCGCAGCACCTCGGCCAGCCGGGCGCTGTCGTCCCAGCCGAGCGAGTGCCAGGTGATCTCGGCCTCGCGGTCCAGTGCGGGCGGGTGGTGCACGACGACCAGCTTCGGCAGGTCCGGGTGGCGGTCCAGCGCCGCGGCGAGGAAGGCGAACTGATCGGGGCCCAGCGCACCCGCGACCCGGCCCGGCACCAGACTGTCGAGCACGATGACATGCACCCCGGCCAGCACCCGATCATGGGCATGGGGCGCGTCGCCGGGCTCGCCCAGCATGACCTGCCGGAACCCCTCGCGCCGGTCGTGGTTGCCCAGCGCCAGCACCAGTGGCGCCGTGATCCGCGCCAGCCGCCCGGCCAGCAGGCGATAGCTGGCGGCGTCGCCAAGGTTGGTCAGATCGCCGCTGACGACAACGAAATCGGGCGCGCGGTCCATGCCCGCGATCCGGTCCAGCACGGCGTCGAGCGTTGCCAGCGTATCGCTGTGCAGCGTCGTGTCGCCCGCCTCGGGCGCCGAGATGTGCAGATCGGTGAGGTGCAGGAAGGTGACGGGCTTGGTCATCGCGGGGGTTCCCTCGGGCTTCGAATTGTCCTGTCGGCGGTGTGACGGGGTCAGAGCGCGGGCGCGCCGGAATGCGCCCACTCCCAGTAAAGCGCGCGGGCCCGTTGCGCGATCGGGCCGAAGGCCAGCGTGCGATCCTCGAACCGCACCGCGGGCACCACCTTCGAGATGTTGCCGGTCGAGAAAATCTCGTCCGCCGCGTGGAAATCGTCCAGGCCCAGCGTGACCTCGTGCACCGTGACGCCCGCCGCGCGCAGCAGGCCGATCACCCGCTGCCGGGTGATGCCGTTCAGGAAGGTGCCGTTGGGCACCGGGGTGAAGACCTCGGCGCCCCGGGTCAGGAACACGTTGGCGGTGGCGAGTTCGGCCACATTGCCGTTTGCGTCGCAGGTCAGCGCGTTCTGGAAGCCGCGACTTTGCGCCTCGCGCAGCATCCGCGCGTTGTTGGCGTAAAGACAGGCGGCCTTGGCATTGACCGGCATCACCTCCAGCGTCGGGCGGCGAAAGCGGGTGGTGGTCAGGCCGAAGCCTGCGGGTGCCGCCATCGGCATCGCCTCCAGACACAGCGCAAAATCGGTGGAGGACGGGTCGGGCACGATCACCGCCATCGCGCCGTCTTCGGCCCAGTACATCGGGCGGATGTAGACGTCGGTGCCGGGCGCGAATTTCTTCAGCCCGTCGCGCGTCAGCGCCTCGATCGCGTCGCCGGTCAGCGTGGGCTCCAGCCCCAGCGCGCGGGCACTATCGTTGACGCGGGCCGAGTGGCGGTCGAGGTCAGGCGTGATGCCCTCGAAGAGGCGCGCGCCGTCGAACACGAGGCTGCCAAGCCAGGTGCCGTGCGAGGATGCGCCGAGGATGCGCAGGTCGCCCTGATGCCAGGCGCCGCGCCAAAACGTCCACATCTCGCGCATCGTTTGTCCTTCCGCTGGAGTCGGGGGCGACCTTCGGCGCAAGCGGGTGGCGCTGTCAACCTCGGGCCGACGCGGCCGCCACGGCGCGAAACCGGGCGTTTCCGGCGGGATCGCGCCGAGACAGCGGGCGAATGGGCAGCTTTCCGCGTGCCTTTCCGCACCTCGCTTGACGGATGCCCCCTCTTCACCCGATGGAAAGGAAACAACCATCATAATTGACCCGGTCGAGCAGAAGGGTCAGGAACGGAATGAACGAACACATGCGGAAAATGCGGGTTTTTGGGCTGGCGCTGGGAACGGGGCTGATTGCGGGCACGGGCGGATGGGCGGCAACGTCAATTTCCCCACTTTCCTCCTGCGCGCGGGCGACTGCGGCCGCCATTCCGGTGCGGTCGGCGACGGCGCCCGGCGGCGCGGCGGTGATGGCGGGCGTGGAAGACCTGCGCGGCAAGGAACGCGACGCGGTGCTCGAACGCCAGTTGCTGGCCGGCAACATCCCGTTGTTCCTGCGCGACCTGGTGCCGGTGAACTTCTCCGGCCAGTTCGGCGGCCAGACGATGCGGGTGACGATCTGCGTCATGCCGGATTACCTCTCGGTCGGCACCAACCGCGATTTCGTGCGCACCCCGCTCGGCCTGCCGACGGCGGCACAGGTGGCGCTGCGGCTGGGGTTCCTGCTGCCGACGCCGAAGATGGTCGATGCGATTTACGCCCAGGCGCGCATCCGCCTGTCGCCGCAGCCGATGCCGGCGGGCGACCAGATGACGTCGACCGGCTACCTGCTGCGCCACAACCAGACCGTGGATGCCCAGTTGGGCAGCGCCGCAGGCGTGGCTGACGAACTGATCGCCGGGCAGAAGAAGGACGTGGTGATGACCAACCGCCTGCTCGACCACCCCGGCAAGGTCGCTATCTACGGCTGGCACCGCGGCGCGGGCGATCCGATCCAGCCGCTCTCGACGGTGCACGAATCGATCTACGCCGACTACAGCCACGGCATCCGTCTGGTCAGCGCCATCGCGCTGGTGAACGGCCAGCCGGAACCGCTGGCCGAGGTGATGCAGGACCCGATCCTGTCGGCGCTGATCAGCAGCGAGGGGCCGATCCAGGATGCCGAAGGGCTGATGGCGACGATTTCGCGTTAAGGCGAATTGCGTTGATCAAGAATCAGAATTCGCCCCAGAACTTGGGCGAATTCTGATGGTCTCGTGCCAGATAAGACGCAATTCACGGTAAAGCGTGACGGGGAAAGGCGGGGTCCGGTTTTCCGCATCACTCACGCGACCACCGAGGAATCCCGATCAAGGCCGCGGCGTCAGTCCAGCGTCTTGCAGCAGCGGAACCCGAGGTGGTAATTCTCGTGGCTGCGTTCGTCCATCACGCGGGTGCCGTGCCAGAACGGCGCCCGCCAGCGGCACCAGTCGGGGTGGGCGCGGAACTTGTCGAAGATGAACCAGCTTCCCTTCATCTCGGTCACACCAAGCTTGGTCGAGCCCGCGCTCGCCATCTGATCGGGGGCCAGCGGCAGGTTCATGTGCTCGGCCGCGTTGCCGTTCAGGTCGTAGACCCCAAGTGCGCTGTGGCAATCGGGGAAGCTGCCCGCCGGGTAGGTGTTCGACCCGCAGCCGGTGAAGCTGCCGCCGTTGCAACCGGCCGTCTTGATGCTGTCGGTCGCGCAGATGCCGCGCTGGTAGGTCGGGCCGTAGCTCCAGCTTGCGGTCGGGGCGTCGGCGGCGTTGTGGGCGGCGCGCATCCGGTTCACCGCGGTGTCGGCGTCCACTCCGCGGGCCAGATCGAAACGGTAATCGGGCGGCTCCAGGTCGCCGGCACAGGCGCCCTCCCATTCATGCGCGTCGCAAATGCGCTCGCCGATCGCGCTGCAAATCTCGGCGGCGTCCTCGGCCTGCACCCAGACCACGGGGTAGGCGCAGGGGATGTCGGGGAACTCGAACTGGTCGATGCAGGCGGTGGCCTGCTCGGGTGTCTGGGTGCGCGGATCGTAAAGCGGCGCCATGAACGGGCCGCCGCAGATCTTCTCGAACCGCGGGTTGGCGTAGCTTTGCGGCCCGCCCGGAATGCGCGCGGCACATTCCTCGGGCGTCATCGGGTGGCGCGTCACCGCCGGGTTGCCCTGCCCGATGATCGAGGATTCGGCGAAAACGGCGCGCAGCCGGGCCATCTGCGCGGGCGTCAGGTGGCGGACCGCCTCGATCTGATCCATGAGCACCGCATTCAGGGCTTGCAGTTGGGTCTCGCCCCAGACCGAAGTCGCCGCCATCGCAAGCGCCAGAACAGCCCCGAACAGGCGGTGAGTGGTCATGGCGCCGGATCCTTCCGTTTCATGTAGAAGAAGTCGCGGCTGTCGGGCACCGCGATGAAGCGCGGCAGCCGCATCCCCTGCACCTTGCTGTCGCTCAGCGCCATGCCGGGCACCACATGTTCCACCTTCACATCGCCGGCCTGGCGGACGAAAAGCGAAAGGTAGGTCAGTTCCAGCGCGTTCATGTCGAGGATCATGGCATAATTGCAGCCATAGGCCTGAAACACCTGCGCGAGCGCCGACGGCGTCGCGGTCGAGAAATAGCCGTAGATCAGATAGCGCGCCGAACCGGTATCGCGCAGGCAGACCCCGGCGCGCAGCGTGCGCAGGTCGGCGTCGGCCGAGCCCGACCAGTTGCCGTTCATCCAGCGCGTCACATCGGCACCCGGAATGCCCAGGCCGGTGGCGGGATCGGGCTCGACCAGCGGCACGCCGTTCTGCCGGGCAAAGCGGATTTGCGGCAGCAGCGCGTTGTCGTCCGTGGTCCAGGTCTTCATGTTCATCGTGCCATCGACCAGCACATAGAGCGTGGACAGGCCAGGCTGCAACTTGCTGAAGATCGTGCCCTCTTCGATGAACCCGTAGTGCGAGCCGGAATTGACCGTCGCCAGCGGGCCGCCGCGGAAGGCGCCGTGTTCGCGCTTGAACCCGGCGGTGAAGGTGGCGATCGTCCTGCGCGAATCCGCCGGGCTGACCATCCCGAGCCGCACCAGCGGGCGCGCATTGCCGATGCCGTCCGGGCCGGGCAGCGCGGAATTCTGCACCGAGGCCGGGGGCCGGGGCGACCAGTTGACCCGCGGGTGGTCGGTGCCGAGCCCGAAGCCCAGATCGAACCGGCTGAGGTCGAAGGCCACAAGATAGTCGGTGGCCGAGCCTTCCACCGAGTCGAGCGCATTGGTGCGGCGCGGCCCCTGGAGAACGGCGGGGTCAATCACGCGCGGCTGGATCGCACTGGCATAGACGCCGTCAAGCCCGGTGACCGGATACCACAGGCCCAGCGCCATGCGCTTGCCATCGACTCCGGTCAGGTCAAAGTCGGTCTGCGTGCCGATCACCGGCCGCGCGCCCAGCGCGGGGTCGAGCGGTGCCGCGCCGGGGCCCGCGTCGGGCCCGCCCGCCTTGGCTTCGGCCACGGTGCTGTCGGTCTCGGCGAACGCATCCTGGTAGAAGGTGGACTTGACGAAGTTCACCACCGCGTCGCCGCCCCAGATGTTGCTGCGCAGAAAGTCCGTCACGCCTTCCATCGTCGAGCGCGACCCGGAAACCGGATTGCGCAGATAAAGCCGACCGTCGCAGATCGGCGCATAGGGCTGGCCGCTTTGCTGCGCGGTGGCGAGCGGCGTCGGGTCGCCGTCCCAGGGCGCGCAGACCGCGTCGCCGCCGTGCCCGCCCAGCGCAAGCTGCGGCACCGCGCCCGCAATCAGCGCCACCGTCTGCCCGCGCGGGTCGGGGTTTTCGATGTGGTAGTTGCTGGTGCCCGGCGCGCCATCCGCCCCGAGCGTCAGCAGGAACCAGGAATTGATCCGCGGGCTGAGCGAGATCAGTCGCACCGGATCGCCGGAGGGCAACGTCGCCGTTGTCTGCTGCCGGAACGGCTGCAACTGGATGATGCTCTTGGGCGCCACGGCGTCATATTCGGCCATCTGGTCGGCCAGGGTTTCCACCGCCAGCGCCGGATGGGCGATGAAGGCCCCGATCAGGGCCGCTGCAACCAGAAGACCGCGGGCCTGCCGCTGCCGGGTCCGCCCCGGTTCGAAACGCAACTCAGGCACCCTTGTGCACCCTTTCCTTCCGACGGCCATCGAGGCCGCCCATTCTTCGCCTTGAGATACCAAACCCGCGCCGGATGCAACGCCGAAGCGGTCACCTGCGCGGCTCGCCGCCGGTGCGTGGTGTCGCGGCGACAGGCCTTTTTGCCCCCTCGCCCTCAGCGGATCAGGATGGCGCGGAAGTCGTTGACGTTGGTGCCGGTGGGGCCGGGCACGAAAAGGTCAGCCAGCCGGTGAAATGCCGTCCAGGCGTCGTTCGCGGCCAGCAGCGCGGCCGGGTCGGCGCCCTGCGCCCTGAGCCGCGCCATGCTGCCGCCGTCGGCGAAGACGCCCGCGTTGTCCTCGGTCCCGTCGATGCCATCGGTGTCGGCGGCCAGGGCGGCGAAGGGCACCCCCTCGGCGGCCAGCGCCAGCGCCAGCAGGAACTCGCTGTTGCGCCCGCCCTTGCCCAGCCCGCCCTTGCCCAACCCGCGCAGCGTCACCGTGGTTTCGCCGCCCGACAACATCACCACCGGGCGCGGGAACGGGCGGTTGCGCGCAGCAACCTCGCGCGCGATCGCGGCATGGACGCGACCCACGTCGCGCGCCTCGCCCTCGATCGCGTCCGACAGGATCGCGGCAGGAATGCCGTGGCGCGCAGCCTCGGCCGCCGCCGCCTCCAGCGACAGCCGCGCCGAGGCGATCACGCGCACCTCGTTCCCGCCAAAGCGCGGGTCGGCCGGGTCGGGCGCAAGGCCCGCCTCGCCCGCAAGCCAGGCGGCCACCTTCGGCGGCAGGTCGATCCGCCAGGCCGACACCATCGCCCGCGCATCCGCCCGGCTGACCCGGTCCGGCACCGTCGGGCCGGATGCGACCTGCGCCGGATCATCGCCCGGCACATCCGACACCACTAGGCTGACGACCCTGGCCGGGAATGCGGCCAGCGCCAGCCTGCCGCCCTTGATCCCGCTGACCTGCTTGCGGATCGCGTTCATCACGCCGATCGGCGCGCCCGAGGCCAGCAGCGCGCGGTTCAGGTCGGCCTCGTCCGCCAGCGTCAGATCGCCCGGCGGGCAGGGCAACAGCGCCGAGCCGCCGCCGCAGATCAGCGCCACCACCAGATCATCCGCCGTCAGCCCGGCGACCGCCTCCAGCAGCGCGGCGGAGGCGGCAAGCCCCGCCGCATCGGGCACCGGATGGCTCGCCTCCAGCACGCGGATACGATCGCAGAGCCCCGCGTAGCCATAGCGGGTGACGATGACGCCCGAAAGCGGCGCATCCCACAGCGTCTCGAACGCGCGGGCCAGTTGCGCGGCCCCCTTGCCCGCGCCGACCACGACCGTGCGGCCTTCGGGGCGCGCGGGCAGGTTGCCCTGCAACGCCGCTGCGGGATCAGCGGCACGCACCGCAGCGTCGAACAGGGCGGTCAGCAAGGCGCGGTCGGCACTCTCCACGGGCGTCCCCCTCGCCCGGTCAGGCGCGATGCGTTCCGGCGGCGAGCGTTGCGACGAAGGCCAGAACCTCGGCCGGGCTCTTGCCCGCGCCGATCTCCTTGACGATGGCCGACCCCACGACGCAGCCATCGGCAACCGAGGCGATGGCCTGCGCCGTCTCGGGCGTGGTGATGCCGAAGCCGACGATCACCGGCAGGTCGGTTTTCGCCTTGATGCGCGCCACTTCGGGGCCGACATCGGTCGCCTGCGCCGCCGCCGCGCCGGTGATCCCGGTGATCGAGACATAGTAGACAAAGCCCGAGGTATTGGTCAGCACCTTCGGCAGCCGCTTGTCATCCGTCGTCGGCGTGGCGAGGCGGATGAAGTTCAACCCGGCCTTCTGCGCCGGCAGACAGAGTTCCGCATCCTCCTCGGGCGGCAGGTCGACGACGATCAGGCCATCGACCCCGGCGGCCTTGGCATCGACCAGAAAGCGCGGCACCCCGCGCGAGAAGATCGGGTTGTAATAGCCCATCAGCACGATCGGCGTGACATCGTCGCCCTTGCGGAAGGCCGCCACCATGTCGAGCGTCTTTTGCAGCGTCTGCCCCCCCGCCAGCGCGCGCTGACCCGCAAGCTGGATCGTGATGCCATCGGCCATCGGGTCGGTGAAGGGCATCCCCAGTTCGATGATGTCGACCCCGGCGGCCGACAGCCCCGCCATGATCGCGGCCGAGGTCGCCAGATCAGGGTCGCCCGCCATCATGTAGGCCACGAACGCCTTGCGGCCCTCGGCCCCGAGGGCGGCGAATTTCCGGTCGATGCGGGTCATGAGGCGTCCTCTGTGCAAGCTTGCCCCGATGTGCAGAAAAGCGCGGCGGAAATCAAGGCGCCGCGCTGATGATCCAGTGCGTGCCGAAGCGGTCGGTGAGCATCGCGAAGCCGACCTGGGGCCCAGCGAGACCGGAGCGGGAAACCACAGCGAATGCCAAAATGCTACACCCCTGAACGACTAGATTGATGCGGGAAGATCGCCCAAGGGCGTCAGCAGCTCAAGTAAAGTCTGGTTTCGACGTGCCAACGTCTCGCGCCATTCCTGAGCCTCGCGGTCCTTGAAGAAGCTGGCCTCGGGCGCCAAGCGTGTCACGGCCTCTTCGACCTCGTCCAGTTGCACCCGAAAGAACTCCTTGCGATTGTTCGACATATTGATACGCCGGTCGGCGAATTGCCGATGAAGGGCAAACTCTAGGGCAAGTGCCTCTTCGCTGTAGATCATTGCATGTGTGTCAAAACTGAAAGGAACACTGGCGTCGCCGAGTTCGCGCACCCTGTCGTCTGGATCGAGTCGGCGCGTGAGGCCAATCTTCACTACATCTTCGCCGAAAGATCCGACATTCGATATGATATAGACGTAGCCGGAGCGGGTCATCTCAGCCATCGCGCGCGCGCGTTCACTAGTGGCTTGGGCCTCTTTGAGAGACGCCTCCAATTCGGAAATTCGCTTCTTCATCGCTTCCGTGCCACCGTCGGCGCCAGCCTGCTTTCGGGCCCGTGTGAGCATATCCTGATATTTCTGCTCTTCACGCTCCGCAACTTCGGTCTCGACGAGCAGCCGCTTCTCTTCACGTTCTGCGCGCGCCATCTCGGCATGCTCCTCGCGTTCAACCTTCAATCGTTCCCTGTATTCGTGGGTAAGCCGCAACTCCTCGATCTTCAAAGCGACATAGCCATCTGACAGGGTCAACCGGAGCGAGGTGTTTTCCTTGTCGATTGATGCCTGTGCAGCGAGGATGCGCCTCTCCATCGCTACGACATTGTTCCAGCGCGCGTTGGCAATCGTCGCCTCGCACTCGTTGTTGAAAGCCCGCATGGTCAGTCGCGTTTGACGATTGATCATCACCTGGCCCTTGGCCTTGCTGTTCTCCACTGTCCACTCGGTTGGACAATGTGCGGCCTGCTTTACCGAGATCATCGCCTTCTGGCGTTCACGGACCTCGATGATGCGCGCCTTGTAGACCTCACTGTCATTGAACTCGAAATGCGGCTCGTAAACCCCCAGTTCAGCAAAGGCGAGGCGCTCATCGTAGATCGCCACCTGTTGTTCGAGCCGGTCGAGAAGCTCGCGCTTCTGGGCATAAGATGCGCGCAGGACTTCGATCTTCCTTCCGATTTCCTCTGCCTCGCCCCGCAGCCTCGCGACCTCGGCCTCCTGAGAGATGACGGCACCATATTTGTTTCGGAGGTCCGTCGCCTCTGCCTTGGCCTTGGTCTCGTCTGCCTGCGTCCTCGTCAACTCTGCGGCCTTCTGCGCAGCATCATTCGCCACAGCAACAGCCATCCTTTTCAACTTCACCCTTGCCTTAAGCCAGAAAGTGAAAAAGACCGGCGCAGCGAGGAGCAAGACCAGAATTAGGATTACTCGCGGGTCCATATAGTCTCCGTTTTAGCTGACGAACTGACAGAACGTTGCGTTCAAAGGGTACACTGAACGACCTCGGGCTCAAGGCTGAAGGCGAACTGAACTATCAGTGTATCACAACCGCAGTTTGACCCGGTTTTCCGAGCACGGCAATCAGAGCCGCTTGATAAGCCCCCGCCCCTCCCCTAGAAGCGGCGCGTCAGCGCAAGAAGGGGACGGTCATGGGTTTCAAGATGGGCATCGTCGGGCTGCCGAACGTCGGCAAGTCCACGCTCTTCAACGCGCTGACCCGAACCGCCGCCGCGCAGGCCGCGAACTTCCCGTTCTGCACCATCGAACCGAACGTGGGCGAGGTCGCCGTGCCCGACGCCCGGCTGGAAACGCTGGCCGCGATTGCCGGATCGAAGCAGATCATCCCGACCCGGATGACCTTCGTCGACATCGCGGGGCTGGTGCGCGGCGCGTCCAAGGGCGAGGGGCTGGGCAACCAGTTCCTCGCCAATATCCGCGAATGCGATGCGGTGGCCCATGTGCTGCGCTGCTTCGAGGATGCCGACATCACCCATGTCGAGGGCAAGATCGACCCGCTGGCCGATGCCGAAACGATCGAGACCGAACTGATGCTGTCGGACCTCGAGTCGATCGAGCGCCGCCTGCCCGGCCTCGCCCGCAAGGTGCGCGGCGGCGAGAAGGACGCGGTGGATCAGGACCGCCTGCTGCGCGCCGCACAGGCCGCGCTGAACGAGGGCCGCCCCGCCCGCACCCTGAAGGTGGCCGAGGATGACCGCCGCGCCTGGGGCCTGTTGCAACTGCTGACCGCGAAACCCGTGCTCTACGTTTGCAACGTCGAGGAATCCGCGGCCGCCTCGGGCAACGCGCTGTCGGCGAAGGTCGCCGCAATGGCCGCCGCGCAGGGCGCGGGCGCGGTGGTGATCTCGGCCCGGATCGAGGAAGAGATCAGCCAGCTTGCCCCCGACGAGGCCGCGATGTTCCTGGAAGAGATGGGCCTGCACGAGGCGGGATTGGACCGGCTGATCCGCGCGGGCTACGAGTTGCTGGGGTTGCAGACCTATTTCACCGTCGGCCCCAAGGAGGCCCGCGCCTGGACGATCCCCAAGGGCACGCTGGCCCCGCAGGCCGCCGGTGTGATCCACGGCGACTTCGAGCGCGGCTTCATCCGCTCGGAAACCATCGCCTATGCCGATTATGTGGCGGGCAAGGGCGAAGCGGGCGCGAAAGAGGCCGGCAAGTTCCGCATCGAGGGCAAGACCTACGAGGTGAAGGACGGCGACGTGCTGCACTTCCTGTTCAACGCGTAAGGGGCGCCGGGCAAGGGTGTTGACACGCCGGGATTGATCGACGTTCCTGTTGCCATGTCGCTGTTCGCAACCGAGCTTCCCGTAACCGCCAGCCTTGACGCCACCCGTTTCGTGGCCTCGGTCATCGCATGGATCAGGGGGATCAGGGACAGCCGCATCCTTGACAGCGCGACTGGCAGCGATCTTCAAGGCGACGGCCCGTCGCTGCGCGCGCCATCCGGCGAGACGCTGCACATTCTCCGTCTGGTCACCGATACCGGCACGGCGGCGGGGTTCCGGCATGACATCCCGGATGCGGAAGGCCGAACCTGGCGCACCGAAGGCGTCTTGCGACAGACCGGCGGGGCGGAGGGTGTCGTTCGGGTGCGGGGGCAGTGCCTTGCGACGGCAGGCGTCGCGTACTTGCAGCCGCCCAGGCGGCCGGTCCTGGTTAAGGCGCTGGTCGAAGAGGGGATGACGGCCCCGATGGGTCACTCATCGTGCAGGATCGCCCGCACCGGATCCGCACCGGAGACGACGGACTGTTGCAGGCGCTTGCCGTCATTGACGGAGGTGCAAGCCGCCATCTGCCGGTTGTCTATCTGTCGGCGCTCGGGCAAGGCCGCTGGGCGCTGCCGGAACCGGAGATCGAGAAACTTGCGCGCGATCTGTCGGGCGTTGCCCATGTCATGGTCGAGCCCACGCGCGAGTTCTCCTTTGCGCTGAGGGACGTGTCGGCAGGCCGCAATGCCTATGGCGGAACCATCGGCATCGCGGTTCCCGGTCGCGGGTTTGTCCGGCGGCTGTTTCTGGGCTGGGCGATTTCCGACACGGCCACCTTGGCGCAGGAGGTCCGGGCGACTGCGTTGGACCTGCGAACCCAGATGGGCAAGACAGGCGGCTGGGATTGGCTGGACCTTCAGGACGCCGTCCTCCGCCACCAGCGGGACCGCGAGAAGAACCGTCTGACGGCAGAGGAAACGACATCGCTCTACGACGCGGAACTGGCCACCAAGGACGAACGCATTGCGGAGCTTGAAGCCGCACTCGCCGAATTCCGCGACCGCGCAGAAGCCGGGCCGGTGGCCATCGTTTCCGGTGGAGGTCTGGCACAGTCGATCGGCCCGGAGCTTTACGACGGTGAGTTCAACGACCGCCTGCGGGCCGCCCTGACCGACATTGTTGCACGAGGCGCCGATCAGGGGTGGGACAGCCGCAGCCTCGCCCTGTTCGGCAAGGCGCTGGAGAGCCTGCCACCTTCGGCCGGACTGGCCGAACTGCGCGAAGACCTGCGGCGCGCGACCAAAGACTCGGGCAAGCTTGCCTCGGCCGTACCCGCACTGCTTGCCCGCCACGGCTATCAGAGGAAGGCG
This sequence comes from Solirhodobacter sp., assembly GCF_964715405.1. Taxonomy (NCBI): domain Bacteria; kingdom Pseudomonadati; phylum Pseudomonadota; class Alphaproteobacteria; order Rhodobacterales; family Paracoccaceae; genus Solirhodobacter; species Solirhodobacter sp. Next base: position 49,197 of record NZ_CBAICG010000012.1, read on the forward strand.
GACAACAAGCACATCCGGCTGGAGCCGCAAGATGGCTTCGTCGGACTGAATGCAGTGACAGTGCCCAAGACCCCGAGCGATCATCGCACCGGTGACAATCTTCGGGGGCAGATCGAGGGCAGCATGGGGCTGAAGCGGCTCTAGGTCCGGGGCGGCGTCCGGCACATCGCGCCGGTCCTGCCGTTCAGGCCCCTGCCCCGTCAATCCGGCGGCGCCCCCACCGGCACCCCCGCCGCAATGCGTCGGCGCCGGTCGGTCGTGATCAGCGCGACCCCCGCGAGCACAACCGCCCCCCCCAGCAGATGCGAGGGATCGAGCCGCTCGCCCAGAAAGACAATGCCGCCGAGGACCGAGAACACCGGCAACAGCAGCAGGTAGGGGGCAACCTGCCCGACCTCGTGCCGCACAAGAAGCGCATTCCACCACGAATAGCCAAGCGCCTGCATGACAAGGCCGAGGTAAAGCACCGTCAGCCAGACCCGCGGCCCCGCCGACAGCAGGGCCGCGCGCTGGCCGGTTTCGAACAGGAACGAGCAGATGAAAAGCTGCGGCACCGCCAGCACGGCGATCCAGCCGGTGACGGCCAGGCCGTCGAGGCCGCGCAGCTTGCGCACCACCACCTGCCCCAGCGCCCAGGTGAAGGCGCCGCCGATCACCAGAAGGATCGAGCCGAGCGATCCCCGGATCTGTCCGACCCCGGCGATCTCGGCCACCCCGGCGAAGGCGATCACGATGCCGACCCATTTCCGCATCGTCGGCCGCTCGCCCAGCAGGAGCGCGCCAAGGAGCACGAGGAACGGCACCTCGGTCTGCACGACCAGCGCCGCGAGTCCCGCGCCAAGCCCGGCGAGGCCGGTGAAGGTCAATGCGTATTGCACCGTGGCGCCGACAAAGGTCGCCACCATCAGCCAGCGCAGGTTGCCCCGCGGCCGCGGCAGAAAACCCACCAGCACCGCCGAGGTGACGACGAACCGCAGCGCCTGCATCAGGATCGGTGGAAAGTCCTCGGTGCCGCCCTTGGCAACGACGAAACCCATCCCCCAGATCAGCGCGACGCCGACCGCCCGGGCGACATCGGCGGGGGTCATGTGGGTTGGGGCCATGTGGGTTGGGGCTGACATGCGCGATCTCTGGCTGGGCTCGGTGGCGCGATGCTTGCGCGCCGATGCGCCCGGCGTCCAGCCCTGACGCGCGGAGCGGCGCCGACGAGGGCAGGTCAGGCGCCCCTCGGGGCCGCTCTCATCCGCGCGCGACGAAGACCTGAAAGGCCGACACGCGGCCCGCGCCTGCTCAGTCCACCACGCGGTAATGCACTTCGGTGGGGGTGCAGGCGGCGCCGTTGATCGGGATCATGTCCTGCGGGCAGGTCGACATCACGACAACGCAGTCCAGCACGGCCCGCAGGATCACGAAGTCACCCGGCTTGCAGAGCGGTTCGCCCCAGGCGATGCGCCCGTCGGCGGCAATGGGGATGTTCATCCAGAGGTTGAGCGGGGCGGGGGTTTCCTGAGCCCGAAACCCGATCCCCGCGAGGGCCGCGTGCAGGTTGTCGGTGCAGTTGTCGTGATAGGCGCGGCAGCCGAGCAGAGCGTAGCGATGCACGTCGCAGGCGGCGATCACCGTGTCGTGGCGGCCCGGCGAGGTATCCTCCTCAAGGATCACGATCGGGCGGCGGCGGTTGGTGACCAGCGCGTCGCCGCGGCCGGGGAAGATCCCCTGCAGGCTGGCGTGCAGATGCTCCATCGACAGGAACTCCGCCATGTCGTCGGCATTGAAGCACCAGGTATCCACCACCTGCTGACCATGCGTGTTGATGATCTGGATCGCCTGCCCGCTGGCCAGCCGCACCGCCCGCCCGCGTCGCGCGGGCACCACCTGAAGTTGCGTCGCCATGTCCCGCTCTCTCCCTGTCCAGTGCGATTGAACTGTCCGCCTCGGCTATGGGCACGTCAAGGCGAACACGCCCTCTTCAGAGGCACTCACCGCCGTCGATGACCAGCGCCTGTCCGGTCATGAACGACGACCGGTCCGACGCGAGGTAGACAATCCCGTCGGCGATCTCCTCCGGCGTGGCCCACCGCTGCATCGGGATGCTGTCGCGCACATAGGTTTCCAGAAAGGATCGTCCGCCCATCTGCTGCTCGAAGCCGGCGTTGAAGGGGGTATCGACAAAGCCCGGGCACAGCGCATTGCAGCGGATGTTGAACCGCGCGTAGTCCACCGCGATCTGGCGCGTCATCGCGATCACTGCGTGCTTGGTGGTCGCATAGGCGATCATGCCGCGGTCATACTGCACGCCGGAATTCGAGGAGGTGACGATGATCGACCCTTTGCCCTGGCGTTTCATATGGATGACCGCCGCCCGCGCGGCAATGAAATGCGCCCGCACGTTCAAGGCCCAGGACATATCCATGCCGCAGGCATCGACGTCTTCGAGGCTTCCGGGGATCTGCACCCCCGCGTGGGAATGCAGGATGTCGAGGCGCCCGCGGGCGGCAACGACCTGGTCGATCGCGTCGGTCAGGTCACGGTCGTCGGCCACATCAAGCCCGCGCGCGTCGGCCTGGCCGCCCGTCGCCCGGATTTCTGCTGCGACGCTGTGCGCCCTGGCGGCGTCCCTGTCGGTGACGACCACCACGGCCCCCTCGCGCGCCAGCGCCAGGGCACCGGCGCGCCCGATCCCCGATCCGGCCCCGGTCACAAAGGCGATCCGTCCGCGCAGCATCATGATGGCATCGGTTCTGACTGGGGCCGCATCACTCCGGTTTGCGCCGCCCGCGCTGCAGGATGACCTGCGCGGTGATCAGCACGATCAGCGAGACGGTCAGGACCATCGACCCGATCGCGTTGATCTCGGGCGTCACGCCACGCCGGATCGAGGAAAACACATAGATCGGCAGCGTCGTCTCGGACCCGGCAACGAAGAACGCGATGATGAAATCGTCAAAGCTGAAGGTGAAGCTGAGCAGGACGCCGGCCAGAATGCCCGGAAAGATCATCGGCAGCGTGACCTGACGGAAGGTGCCCCAGGGGGTGGCGTAGAGGTCGGCCGAGGCTTCGGTCAGGCTGCGGTCCATCCCGGCGATGCGCGCCCGCACGATGATGATGACCAGTGCCATCGAGAACAGCGTATGCGCGGCGATCAGCGAGCCGTAGCCCATCGCGAACTGCGGCGCGGGTGAGCCTGCGGGCCAGATCGCCTGCAGCATCGGATTGAGCCAGCCGAACACCGTCACGAAGGCGATCAGCGTGGCGATGCCGATCACGATGCCGGGCACCATCACCGCGATGTAGATCAGTGCGTCGAAGATGGTGCGGAACCGCCCGCGCATCGTCTGCAGCGACAGGGCCGCCATCGTGCCGAAGACGCCCGCCGCCCCGGATGAAACCAGCGCCACCGTCAGGCTGGTGCGCAGCGCATCCATCACGAAGGGGTCGGACAGCGCCTTGCCATACCACTGGATCGAAAAGCCCTGAAGCTGGCTCGCGTTGTGCCCCGCGCTGAAGCTGAACAGCACGATGATCCCGATCGGGACATAGAGGAACAGATAGACGGCGAGCGCGTAAATCCGCATGTCGGCCCCTACATCAACGAGACGTCGTCGCGGTCGGCCCCGAACCGCCGCACGAAGCGCATGTAAAGCGTGACGGTCAGCAGCATCACCGCGACCAGTGCGACCGCGACCGCCGAGCCATAGGCCCAGTTGCGCGATTGCAGGAACAGGTCGACCAGCGCGTTGCCGACAAAGAACACCTTGCCGCCGCCCAGCATCGCCGGGATCAGGAATTCCCCCATCAGCAGGATGAAGACCAGCATGCAGCCGGTGGCGACGCCGGGGATCGACAGCGGCAACGTCACTTGCAGAAAGCTGCGCCACGGCGTCGCGCCCAGATCGGCCGAGGCTTCCAGCAGGCGCTTGTCGAGCCGCTCGAGGCTGACGAAGATCGGAAACACCATCAGCGGCAGATAGCCGTAGACGATGCCGACCAGCACCGCGAAGGGCGTGTTGATCAGCCGCACGTCCGGCAGCCCGATCAGCGCTAGCAGCGCGGGGATGCCGCGACCGCCCAGAATGAAGATCCAGGCGTAGCTGCGGATCAGGATGCTGGTCCAGAACGGCACGATCACCAGCACCAGCAGCATCATCCGCCACTTCGGCGTGACCCGGATCGCCAGGAAATAGGCCAGCGGATAGGCGATCAGCAGGGCGAGCAGGGTTCCGACCGGCGCCAGCGTCATGGTGTTCTTGAACGCCGTCCAGCGCGCCGGAAGGTTCAGGTACTGGTCGAGTGTGAAAGCGGGGACATAGCCGCCGGCCGGCCCCCGCTCGCCGAAGCTGAAGACGAACACGACCACAAGGGGCAGGACGAGCATGCAGAAGAACCATGCCCCCGCCGGTGCCAGCAGCAACCAGTTCCTGACCTGTGTCCGCATCGTCATGCCCCCCGGATCAAGCCGACTTGAACCGCGCCATCAGTTCGGCCCGGTTCGGGTCGGTCAGCGTCGCTGCCGCGCCAAACTCCAGCGGGGTCAGCAGATCCTTGGCGGGATACATGATCGGGTCATTCAGCATCTCGGGCGACAGCAGCGCCGTCACGCGCGAGTCCGCCACCGGATAGCCATGCGCCAGCACCTCTTTCTTGTTGATCTCCGGCGTCAGCAGGAAATCGACCAGCGCGTAGGCCGCGTCCATGTGCGGGGCAGCCTTCGAGATGGCGTAGAAGTCGCTCCAGATCTCGCCGCCTTCCTTGCCGATGACATACTCGATCTCGGGCATGTCGGCGTGCAACTGCTTGGCGTCGCCGGTCCAGCACATCGTCAGCCAGGCATCGCCATTGCGCATCGAGGGCTGATAGTCCGAGTTGATCGCAAAGAGGTGCGGCTTGGCGGCGATCAGCAGCTTCTCGGCGTCGGCCAGTTCCTTGGGGTCCAGCGAGTTGAACGAATAGCCGTAGTATTTCAGCGCATTGCCGATCACCGTCAGCTGGTAGTCATGCACCATCGTGCGGCCCGAGAAGTCGGTCATGGTCAGATCCCAGAACTGCTTCCAGGTTGTCATCTTGGTGCCGCCGCTGTGCTTGGTGTTCACCGCATAGCCGGTGGTGCCCCAGTCTTTCGACAGCGCGTAAAGCTTGCCGTTCACCGTGCCCGGCCCGGCGAAGCGGGGGTCGAAGGACGCGGGGTCGTAGTGCGGCACCTTCGCCAGGTCGATCGGGATGATCAGGTCCGCGCCGACATAGGTGCTGATGGCGTAGTTGGTGGGCACGAACACGTCCCAGCCGCTGCCACCGGCCTGCAGCTTGGCGAGCATCTCCTCGTTCGAGCCGAAGACGTTGACCTGCACCTTGGCGCCGGTCTTGGCGGCGAAATCGTCGAAGTTCTTCATGTCGTGATAGTTCGGCCAGGTGGCCAGCACGACCCGGTCGCCGATGCTGCCCTCGGCATAGGCGGGCTTCGGGCGCAAGGCCGGAATTGCGGCGCCCAGAACGGCCGCCGCGGCGCCAAGCCCGGTCACGCCCAGGAAATGCCGGCGTGTCACCGATCCGCGCTGATAGCGGCGCAGTTCCTCCATGAACTTCTGGCGGGTGATGTAATCGTTGTTGTCAGACATTTTCATTCCCCTTGCTGTTGGACGTTCATCGCTCAGTTGCCTTGCAGGATCAGGGCCCCGTCTTGTGGCCAGGTGGCCCAGGCCTCTTGCCCCGTCTCGTAGCCGCCGCTGCTGGCTTCGGCCTGCCGCGACACCAGCGCGAGGAAATCCCCGAGCCGCTCGTGATGGACGAGGTATTCCGTGTGTTCGCCAAGAAAGATCCGGTTGCGGATGCGCACACGCAGCGCCAACGGGTCTTGCGGCGCATCCCCTGCCACCGGCTGCGCCAGCCGGATCTGTTCGGGCCGCACGCTCAGACAGGCCGCGTCGTCCGCCGCCATGCCTGCGGGAACCTGGCCGAACAAGCGCATCCCGTTCGCCATCTCGACCGCCCCGATACCCGCGGCGACATCGCCAAGGCGCCCCTCGAAGAAGTTCGACTTGCCGACGAAATCGGCGACATAGCGGCTGTTGGGCCGGTCGTAGAGGTCTTTCGGCGATCCGACCTGAACGATGCTGCCGCTGCGCATGATGCAGATGCGGTCGCTCATCGACAGCGCCTCTTCCTGATCGTGGGTGACCAGAACGAAGGTGATGCCCAACTGGCGTTGCAGGGTCTGCAACTCGATCTGCATCTCGCGGCGCAGCTTGCGGTCCAGCGCCGCCATCGGTTCGTCCAGCAAAAGCAGCTTGGGTTCGTTCACCAGCGCCCGCGCCAGCGCGACCCGCTGCTGCTGGCCGCCCGACATCTCCCATGTCCGGCGCGCGCCATAACCGGGCAGGCGGACGGTTTCCAGCGCGGCTTCGACCTTTGCCGCCACTTCGGCGCGGCCCGGTCTTGGCCGCCGCTGCCGCAGCCCGTAGGCGATGTTGTCGAACACCGTCAGATGCGGGAACAGCGCGTAATGCTGAAACACCATGTTGACCGGCCGACGATGCGGCGGCGTGTCGTTGACGCGCTCGCCATCCAGCAGAACCTCGCCCTCGGTCGGCGCCTCGAAGCCGGCCAGCATCCGCAGCGCCGTCGTCTTGCCGCAGCCCGAGGGGCCGAGGAACGAGATGAACTCGCCCTTGCGGATCTCAAGGTCGATCCGGTTGGCCGCGCGCACCGCGCCGAACATCTTCGATGCCGAACGGAACGCCGCGATCGGTTTCTGGTCGGTCACCGGAAGATGCTCCTTTCGGGATGAAGCCTTGAGTTTGCGGCCGGGGGCGCATACCACCTGAAAACATGGAAAGCCTACGGAACACGCATTTCGATGTATATATCACGTTTGGGATATAGCCGCCTGCCGATCGCGCGCGATGCAGGATGACGTCTGGCTCCACGCGATTGCCCGCACCATCGCGGCGATCGGTAAACCGGCGTTCGGCACCGCGCTTTCGCAGCTTCTGAAGGCGGCCGCGCCTTATGATTTCACCGTCATCTTCGGCTATCGCGGCGCGGCACGGCCCATTGATCTTCATGATGATTTCCCGGCGGACAAGCGCCGGGTCTTCGTCACCGACTATCAGGAGGGGCCCTATCTGCTCGACCCTTTCTACCTGGCCAGCGTGCAGCCGGTTCCCGCCCGGCTTTACCGGATGCGCGATCTGGCGCCGGATCGGTTCTATCAGGGCGAGTATTTCCGCAACTACTATGTCCAGACCGGCCTTGCCGAGGAAATCGGTTACTTTGTCGATTTTCCCGACAGTGCGATGATCGTGGTCTCGCTTATGCGCGCCGAGCGGCCGTTTTCCGCGCGCGAGTTTCGCGAATTCGAGCTGCTGACCCCGATCATCGCGGCCTGCTGTCGGCGGCACTGGGCCGACTTCGCGCCCCGACCCGCCGACCCCGTGCGCGCCCCGCCACACCCCGATGTGAAGCACGCGTTCCAGACCTTCGGCGCGGGCGTGCTGACCGCCCGCGAACGCGAGGTGGTGGAATACACGCTCAAAGGCCACTCGGCCGATGCGGTCGGCCGGATCCTCGACATCGCCTCGGGCACGGTGCGCATCCACCGGCGCAACATCTACGCGAAATTGCGGATCAACTCGCAGGGCGAGCTGTTTTCGTCGTTCATCGAGACGCTGGGCGGCGCAGACGCGGCGACCGAGTGAAAGCCCCCCATGCGGTCACGAGGGCGGGCACGGTCAGAGCCCGAACTGCTCGCGCAGGCGATACCAGGCGACGGTCGCACTGACGGCGGGCTTGCGCAGGAGGTGAAACGGGATCGGTTGTGGCGCGCTGACCGGGAAATCAAGCTCGCCCTCGGGCATGCCGGTGGCCCAGTCGGCCAGCACCTTGCCCAGCACCGTTGCCATCGCCACCCCGCGGCCGTTGTAGCCAACCGCCGCCATCACCCCCGGCCCCAGCCGGTTGAGGTGCGGATAGTGATCGACCGTCATCGCGACATTGCCGCCCCAGGCATAGGGCCACTCGACCGCGCCAAGCTGCGGATAAAGCTGCACCGAGACGCGGCGCAAACGGTCCAGCAGCCGCAGCGTGCCCGCAGCCCCGAACGCGCCCCGCCCGCCCATGATGAACCGCCCGTCCGGGCTCATCCGGTAATAGAGCAAGAGCTTGCGGCTGTCTGACGCGGCCTGCCCGCCCGGCAGGACCAGGCGCCGCAAATCATCCCCCAGCGGCGCCGTCGCGACCTGGATCGAGCGGACCGGCACCAGCGTCCGCGCCAGCGGCGGGGCGAGTCCATCGGTGTAACCATTGGTGCACAGGATTACCTGCCGGGCCCGCAGCCGCCCGGCGGCGGTCTGGATCACATGGCCGTCGCCGACCCGATCCAGCCGCGTCGCGCGGCTGTGGCAATGCAGCACCGCCCCGGCGTGCTGCGCGGCCACCGCCAGCCCCAGCGCGTAGTTCAGCGGGTGCAGATTGCCGCCGCGCGCGTCGATGCTTCCGCCGACATAGGCGTCGGTGCCCAGCAGGGCCGCGAGTTCGGCGCGTGACAGCATCCGCAGCGGCGCGCCCCGCCGCGCCCATTGCGCGACCCGTTCCTGTGCCGCCGCCAGCGCCGCCGGGGTGTGGAGCGGCTGAATCCAGCCGGTCTGCACCGGGTCGCAGGCAATCGCGTGACGGCGGATCAGCGCAAGGACAAAGTCCGCCGCCCCACCCGACAGGCGCACCAACCGGCCCCCGATCCCGGCGCCGAAGCGGGCCTCGATGGCGTCGGGGTTTTCCTTCAGCCCCGGGTTCAGTTGTCCGCCATTGCGCCCCGATGCCCCCCATCCGGGTGTTTCCGCCTCCAGCAACGTCGCGCGGGCCCCTGCCTCGGCCAGATGCAGCGCAGCGGACAGGCCGGTGTAGCCGCCGCCGATGATCGCCACATCCGTCTCGGCATCGCCTTGCAGCGGCACGGATGTCACGGCGGAATTGGCGGTCGCCGTCCAGAGCGAATTCGCGATCGGGGCAATTTCGTGGGCGATCACGGGACAATCCTCTTTGTCGCAGCCCGAACCGGGCCATGCCGGTAAAGGCTAGCCAGTCCGGACTTCGCCGTAAACGCAATTGATCGGAACCCGCCGTTCATCGGCCGCCATGCCGGTGCGGCGGATTCCGGCTCATCGGGTCCATCGACGGCGCCGACGAGGTGCATCATGGTGCGCCCGGTGACCGAATCCCGTCCCTTCCCCTGCACCCGCGAGGTTTTTCATGATTGACGCCGATGAAGCCAAGGATCTGATCGAGGAGGCGGTCGAGCGCAGCGGAACCGACCGCACGGCCGCCGAGACGGCGGACCGGCTGGAGGAAAGGCGGTTTCGCGATCGGGTATCGCTGATGGTGGGGCTGTTCGCGGTGACGCTGGCCGTGGTCCATATGGCCGCGGCCGGGGCGGCGCGGGAAAGCGTGCTGCGCGGCATCGAAGCCTCGGATACCTTCGCCTACATGCAGGCCAAGATCGTGCGCGAGACGATCTACAAGACCGCGGCGGCAACCGCGACGGCTGCGGACAGCGACCGCAAGGACTGGGCCGATCAGGCGCAGAAGTTGCGCGCGCCCGATGCCGCCGGACACGGCATCGGCCAGTTGCAGGACGCGGGCACCGCACAACGCGCCGCCGGGTTGAAGGCCGCGACGGCGGGTGAAGGCTATGAGACCGGCGAGACGGCGCTTCAGATGGCGATCGTGCTGCTGTCGGTGGCGATGATCGCGCGATCCTGGCGGATGGTGTTCGGGGCGATCGCGGTCGCGGTGGCCGGGGTGGCGATGGCGGGTGCGGCCTATGGCGGGCTTGCGATGCCCTGGCTGGGGTGACCGCGGCGCGGGCCACTGACCGGGCGCGGCCATGCAGGCCGGATCGCGGCTTGCCCGGTCTTTGATCCGTGCTAGCGTTGTATCACATCAGCCGGGAGGATCGGAATGTTGCGGGGACGACTGGCCCGACAAAGGCGGACTTTGCTAGCCGCAATGCTGTTGGGTCTGTGCGTTCCGTCGGGGCTGATGGCCCAGACCGGACCGGGCGCCGCCGATGCGTATCGCGGCGCGGTGGTCCGTCTGATCGTCGGCACCAGTGCGGGCGGGGGCTACGATACGCTGGCGCGCCTGCTTGCGCCGCCCCTTGCGGCCCGCCTCGGGGCGACGGTGGTGGTGGTCAACAAGCCGGGGGCGGGCGGGCTGGCGGTGATCAACGACGTCGTGACGGCCTCGCCGGACGGGCTGGACCTGACGCTGGCCAATGTCTCGGCGGCGGTCACCGCCAGGATCACGGGCTTCACCGGCGCGCGGTTCGAGCTGACGGATCTGGTCTGGATCGGCGGCATCGCCTCGGATGACCGGGTGCTGCTGGTGCCGTCAACCGGCCCCAACGCCGGGCTCCTGGCCGATGCGCTGGCGGGGCGCGCCACGCCCGGCCCGGTGCGCTGGTCGGCGCTGGGCAAGACCGACAATCTGGCGGTGGCGGCGGCGCTGGTGTCCGAGGCGTTCGGCCTGCGGTCGCGCATCGTCACCGGCTACGGCGGCAGCGGCGAGGCGATCGCGGCGCTGGTGCGGGGCGAGGCCGACGCGGCGGCGGTGTCGCTGGACTCCGCGCTGCCCGCGACCGGCCCCGACACCGTGCGGATCGCGGCCGTGCTGTCGCAGGCGCGCAACCCGCTGATCCCCGATGTGCCGACGATCTATGAACTGGCCGGGCCGCAGGTGCGGGTCGGCTGGCTGGATTTCGTGATCCGGCTGACGACGCTCAGCCGCACGCTGATCGTGGCGCCGGGAACGCCACCCGACCGGGTGGCCACGCTGCGCGCGACGGTGCAGGCGATCCTCAGCGATCCGGCCTTTCTGGCCGGGGCGGCGGCGCAGGGGCGGCGGTTCGCCTATGTGCCGCCCGAAACGGTGGCGGCCAACGTGGCCGGCGCGCTGGCCCATGCGCAGGGCGACAGCTTGCCCGGCCTGCTGCAGGTCGTGCTGGCCAAGTATTACTGAGCGGGGATGGGCGGGCTTCCCCTGGATCTTCCGTCGCTTGCCCTGGCCCTGGTCGGCGGCACCGTCTGGGGCATCTTCATGGGCAGCCTGCCCGGCGTCACCGGGCTGACCGCGCTGGTGCTGGCGGCACCGCTGGCCGTGCAGATGGACCCGCTGAGCGGCGTCGTGCTGCTGATCGCGATCCATTCGGTGTCGGATACCGGCGGCGCGGTGACGGCGATCGCGATGGGGATACCGGGCACGCCGTCGAACGCGGCGACGGTGGAGGATGGTCACGCGCTGGCCCGTACCGGCTGGATGGCGCGCGCCATCGCGGCCATCGCCATCGCCTCGGCCTTTGGCGGGGCGGTCGGGTTCGTGCTGCTGGTGCTGACGCTGCCGGTGTCGCTGGCGCTGGTGCGGCTGGCCGGGGCGCCGGAGATTTTCGCCGTCTGCGTGCTGGGTCTGGTGATCGCCGCCCGGCTGGGCAGCGCCACGCTGCGGCGCGGGCTGATCGCCGTCGGGCTCGGCCTGATGTGCAGCTTTGTCGGCATGCAGAACGCGACCGGCGAGCCGCGGCTGTGGTTCGGGTTTCCGCCGCTGCTCGACGGGTTCGGGCTGTTGCCGGTGGCGACCGGGCTCTTTGCCGGGCCGGAACTGATCCGCCTGGCGGCCGAGCGTGGCCGCGTGGCCTTCGGCACCGGGCGGATCGGCCGCGACGCGATGCGGATGGGCTGGCAGGACGTGCGGCTGCGCTGGCGGATCGTGCTGCGATCCGGCGCGATCGGCTGGCTGGTCGGCGTGCTGCCGGGCATCGGCGGGTCGGTGGCCTCGTTCCTGTCCTATGCCGCCAGCGGCGCGGGCCGCCCGCCCGGCCAGCGCGACACCGAAAGCCGACTGGACGGCATCGTCGCGGCCGAGGCGAGCAACAACGCCAAGGAGGGCGGCGACATCATCCCGACGCTGGTGCTGGGCGTGCCGGGCGGCGCGGGCATGGCGGTGCTGTATGGCGCGCTGCTGATGCTGGGGATCACGCCGGGGCCGACCCTGCTGGGCCGCCACCCCGAAATCGCGGTGGGCGTGGCGCTGACGCTGCTGCTGTCCAACGTCATCGGCAGCGCGCTGGTCGTGGTGGCGGCGCCGCTGCTGGTGCGCCTGATGGCGACGCCGCCGCGCATCCTGGCGCCGCTGGTCACGGTGGTGACGCTGATCGGCGTGCTGGGCCTGCACGGGCAGGTCGCCGACCTGCGCACCTGCCTCGCCTTCGCCGCGCTGGGCGTCGTGATGCTGAACGCCGGCTACAGCCGCCCCGGCTTCATTCTGGGCTTCGTGCTGGGCCCGGCGGTCGAGGTCTACGGCAATATCTCTTACGCCGCCTATGGGTGGCCCTTCTTGCGGCGCCCCGTCGTGGTTATCCTGCTGCTGGCGGCGCTGGCCTTGATCGGGCGCGAGGTCGGGCGGCGCCTGCGGGGAGGCACGGGATGAGCGGCAGGGCGACCTTCGCGGTGCTGGCGGCGGCCCTGGCGGGCGGTGCCGTGCTGGCCGACGCGATGCTGTGGCATCGCACCCCGGCGCTGCTGGCCGCCCCGGCGCTGGTCGCGGCGGTGATGGTGGCCGCGGCGTTGTCGGAGGCGTTCAGCGGCGCGGCCGCCACCGCGCCGCCTCAGGCCGCGCCGCCGGTGGACCTTGGCGGCATCGGGCGGCCCTGGCCGGTGCTGGCCGCGCTGCTGCTGGTGGCGCTGAGCCCGCGGTTGGGGTTGCCGGTTTTCGGTCTGGTGCTGGCACGCAGCCTGGGCGCCACGCTGGCCACGACGCTGGCGCTCGGCGCCGTGGCGCTGGTCCTGTCGGAGGTGGTTCTGGTGCATCTGCTGGGGGCCGTGCTGCCACTGCTGCCGTGGGGGCCGGGCGGGTGAAGGCCGGGCAGAAGGACATCCGCTGGCTACTGCGCTGGCGCGACATCGTTCTGCCCGACGCCGTGGCGCAGGAAACCTTTGCGTTTCAGGAACGGATGCTGGCCGAACAGGACCGCAGCGCGCCCGCCATCGCCGCCGCGCGGGACCACCAGATCCGGCAGGTGGTCGCCTTCGCCCGGGCGCAGGTGCCGCATTACCAGCGCGCCTTCGCCGCGCTCGGCCCCGACGCGCCGCGCCCCGGCACGGCGGCCTGGGCCGCGCTGCCGGTGCTGACGCGCGAGGATCTGCGCGAGCACCGCGCCGATCTGCTCGCCCGGACCCTGCCACCGGGGCACCGCAGCGAAACCCTGCGCCGTTCGTCAGGCTCCACCGGCGAGCCGGTCACGGTGATGACCACCAACATCTCGAACCACTGGCAGAAGGTGCTGGCCCTGCGCGCCGCCGTCTGGGCGCGGCGCGACTTCACCGGCCGCCTCGCGGTGATCCGCAAGCTCTCCAGCCCGGCCGCCCGCCTGCCGGACGGCGAGACGACCGACCACTGGGCCGACCGCGACGGCTTTCCGTTCCGCACCGGCCCGCGCCACGCGCTGGATGCGCAGGCGGGATCGACCGACGAGGTGTTCGCCTGGCTCGCGCGGGTCGGGCCGGATTACCTGATGACCTATCCCTCGATCCTGCGCGACATTGCGGCCAGCGCCGAACGCTCGGGCCAAATTCCCGGCCTGCGCGGTATCACCACGCTGGGCGAAACGGTGGATGATCCGCTGCGGGCGCAGGTGAAGGCGGTCTGGGGCCTTGGCATCGACGATGTCTATTCCGCCGAGGAATGCGGCATCATCGCGATGCAGTGCCCGACCCACGGCCGCTACCACATCCCCACCGAGGTTGCCCATATCGAGGTGGTGGACGATGGCGGGGTGCCGCTGCCGCCCGGCCAGCCGGGGCGCGTGCTGGTGACCACGCTGGCCAATTTCGCCCAGCCGCTGATCCGCTATGCGGTGGGCGACCATGCGGTGCAGGCCCCGCCCTGTGGCTGCGGGCGGGCGGGGCCGGTGCTGCAACGCATCCTCGGGCGTGATCGCAACCTGCTGGTGACGGCGCGCGGGCGGTTCTGGCCCAGTTTCGGCACGCGCCGGTTCCAGTCGGTCGCGCCGGTGCTGGCCCAGCAGTTCCGCCAGACCGCGCTCGACCGGATCGAGACGCGGTTCGTCAGCCCGCGCGACCTGACCGAGGCCGAGGTGGCGGCGCTGACCGCGTTGGTGCAGGCGGCGCTGCCGGTGCCGATGGCGGTGGCGCTGGTCCGGGTGCCCGAACTGCCGCGCGGCGCGGGCGGCAAGTTCGAGGTCTTCGTCAGCGATCTGGCGTGACCGCCTCGGGGCGCCGCGCGACGAGGTGGCAATAGACGCCGCCGGTGGCCAGCGAGGGGCCCGACAGCCCCGCGACGCGCTGCGGCCCCTGCACGGCCTCGGCCGAAACCACCGTGAAGCCCGCGGCGGTGAACAGATCGGTCAGCGCCGCGACCGAGGCGACCGGATAGGACACGCGGTTGGCGGCATAGGCCGCGAGGTCGGCCCGCAACGCCGCCCGATCGAACAGCGGCGCCGCGCCGGAGGCAACAAGGCGCCGGTCAGCCTCGGCGGCCAGCGCCGCCCCGGCCGCGGGGTCAAAGCCGCGCCGCCCGCCCGCCGGGTGCAGGCGGTTCACGGTGGCCACCACCCCGCCCGGCCGCAGCAGGCGGAACCAGCTTGCCAGCACTGCGGGCCGACCTTGCGGCGCGATCTGGCCGAAGAACGAATGCGACACCAGCGCGTCCGCCCCGCCCGTGCCAGGAAAGTCGCGGATATCGGCGCAGACGGTGCGCAGGCGCGCGTCATCCGGCGCCAGCACCGCGTCGATCAGGCGCAGCGGGGTCGGGCACAGGTCCACCACGGTAATGCGGCCGCCACGCCCAGCCGTCAGCCCCGCGACAAGCTCGGGCATCCCGGTGTCGCTGGAGCCCGAGATCACGACCTCGGCCGGGTCGGGCAGCGCGCCAAGCGCCGCGCGGAAGAACTCCCGCTGGTCGGACGGTTCCGAGGTCAGGCGCAGTGCGCGCAGCAGCATCCGCGTGCCATGATAGGCGCGACAGGCGGGCGCGCAGCCTTCGCGCGCAAGATCAAGCGACAGGGCGGCCGCGGCGAAGGCGGGCGATGGCGCCCCGGTCACGGACCGCCGAGGGGGATCCGCAAGGCGATCAGAATGCCCTGATCCCGGAACCCCTGATGCACCGTGTTGCCGCCCCCCGCGCTGGTGAAGGTCGCGGCGTTGGTCACGAAGTAGCGGTAGTCGAGCGAGAGCGTCGCCCGATCCCCGACCTTGACATCAACCCCGAGGCCAAGCTGCGCGGCGGCCGCCATCTTGGTGCTGTCGAACGGGTCGTTCAGCACACTGATCGAGGCGAGGTTCAGGTGCAGTTGCGACAGCCCGACGCCGCCGCCGAAGTGCATGCCGACCGTCGGCGACAGTTCGACATCGCGCCAGACGTTCATCATCAGCGACAGCGACGACAGGCTGTCGCTGCTGCCCGCAAGGTTCGCGCTGCTGCTGCCCTCGAAATAGCCGCTGTGGTCGACGTAGCTCGATATCCCGGCACGGCGGTGCGCGATCTCAAGCTCGGCCCGCACCCCCGGCATCGGCGAGAACCCCAGCGCGCCGCCGTAGGTCCGCGCGCCCTTCAGCACCATGGTGCCCGAGTCGGAATTCCCCGAGACGCCGGGCTCGACGGTCTGGCCGCTGCCCGCCCCGCCGAACAGGGAGCCGTATACCCCGGTGCCGAAGTCCAAAGCCGAGGCCGACCCGGTCATCAAACATAGCGCCGCCGCAGCGGTCAGCATCCTCTTGAACATCCCAAGCCTCCTTGTGCGCCACCCCGCACCCTCGTGATGAAAAGGATAGTCCGGATCAGCCCTTCAGGCAATCTTGCCAAAGACCCCGGCCGCACAAAACTCCCGAGCGGTGCCGGGTTGCCGCCTGACGGAGGGACACGGCCCTTCGGCAAAGCCGTACCCGTTCAGGCCCTGGTCGGCGTCAACCGCTCAGACGGCCGGTGGCGGATGGCCGTCGTGTTCGGTCTGGTAGGCCTCGATCTCGGCCTCCAGTTCGGCCATGTGTTCGCCGCCCGCCATCAGGTCGGTGATCTCCTCTCGGGTTTTCTCGCCCTTGCGGAAGTCGGCCGCCTTGGCGCCCTTGATCAGCACGGCGAAATGGTCGCCCACGGCCAGCGCATGGATCACGTTGTGGGTGATGAAGATCACCGCGATGCCCTTCTTGCGGGCTTGCAGCACGATGCGCAGCACATGCGCCGCCTCCTTGACCCCCAGCGCCGCGGTCGGTTCGTCGAGGATCAGCACGCTGGCGCCGAAGTGGACGGCGCGGGCGATGGCCAGCGCCTGCCGTTCGCCGCCCGACAGCCCGCCCACCAGCCGGTCGCCGTCGGTGATGCGGGTGATGCCCAGATCCTGCACCGCCTTGACGGCGATCTCGTTGGCGCGCTGGCGGTCAAACACCCGGAACGGCCCCCAGCCCTTTGTCGGCTCTTCGCCCACGAAGAACGACCGCCCGATGCTCATCAGGGGGAAGGTGCCGCCGAACTGGTGCACGGTGGCGATGCCGTGGTTGCTGGCCTCGCGCGGGCTGGGAAAGTTCACCGGCTTGCCGTCCATCTCGATCGTGCCGGACGAGGGCTTGTAGACGCCGGACAGCAACCGGATCAGGGTCGATTTCCCGGCGCCGTTGTCGCCCAGCAGACACAGCACCTCGCCCGGATAGACCTCGAGCGAGATGTCGTGCAGCACGTCGATCGGACCGAACGACTTGTTGACGTTTGTCAGTTTGAGCAGGGCTGCGGTCATTTCCGTGTCTTTCCCTTGGCCGGAGAATAGGCCAGCGCCAGTTTGCGGAACGTGTTGTTCATCAGCACGGCCACCAGCAGCAGGACACCGATGATCAGGCTGGCCCAGTTGGCGTCAAAGCCGGTGTAGTAGATGCCCTGGCTGACCACCGCGAAGGTGAGCGTGCCCAGCACGATGCCGAACACCGACCCGTAGCCGCCGGTCAGCAGCACCCCCCCGACAACGACCGAGATGATGGCATTGAAGATGTAGGACTGCCCGGCCGAGACCTGCGCGGAGTTGTACAGGATGGCCTGGCTGAGCCCGACGAAGGCCGCGCTCATGCTGGAACACATGAACAGCAGGATCGTGACCTTCTCGGTCGGGATGCCGGCGTTGCGGGCGCTGACCTTGTCGCCGCCCATCGCCAGGATCCAGTTGCCGTAGTGCGAATAGTGCAGCACGAAGCCCCAGAACAGCGCGGCGGCGAGCCACCAGAAGATGGTGACCTGATAGATGCCGCCGATGAACTGACCCAGCAGGAACTTGGCATCCGGCCCGGCCTTGATGGCGACGCTGGTGGTGCCGGTCACGATGACCGACAGGCCGAGGGTCAGGCCCGCGACGGCGAACAGGGTTCCCAGCGTCACGATGAACGAGGGCACGGCGGTGCGGATCACCATGATGCCGTTGATCAGACCGATCACGGCACCCAGCGCCAGCGCGGCGCCGATGCCGACCAGGATCGGCAGGTGGAAATGGCCCGAGATGATCGCGCAGGTCATCGAGCCCGCCGGGATCATCGAGCCGATCGACAGGTCAAGTTCGCCCGCGATCATCAGCAGGCCGATCGGGATCGCCACGATGCCCAGTTGCGCCGCCACGTTCAGCCAGCTTGCCGCCCCGGTGGTGGACGCGAAGTTGGACCCGCCGAAGATGGTGAAGAACACGAAGACCGCAAGGAGACCAAGGAAGGAACCGGTTTCAGGTCTGCGCAACAGACTGCCGAGCGAAAAGCGTGGGGTATGTTCAGACATGGTTGGGTTCCCGGATCAGGGTGCAGTTGAGCGGCGCCGCGCGGAACCGCGGCCGGGTCGCACCCGGCCCGCAGGATCAACCCCGGGCCGGTTGCAGGGACCGGGTCGGCGCGGGCCGACGGAAAACCCGCCGGCGCCGCGTCGACGGTCGGGGCATCGGCGATGCCCGGCCCGGTCAGGACCAGCCCCGGAAGCCCTTGCGGGCCGCCCGGCGCCGAAGCAGCGGCGCGGCTTAGCGGTAGCCCGCACCCGCGCCCGCCATGGTCGCGGCGATGTTGGACGAGTCGACCACGCCCGGCCCGGTCAGGACCGGCGCGGAGGAGATCGCCAGCCCGTAGTTGACGTAGGCATCCGCCATCGTGACGGCGAGGAAGCCCTGCAGCCAGGGCTGCTGGTCGATCGCGAAAAGCTGGGTGCCGGCCTTGATGCGGTCAAGCCCGGTGCCGTCCATGTCAAACGAGGCGAGCTTGACCTTGCCGGTCACGCCGGCCTGCTCGATCCCGGTGGCGGCGCTGTTGGCATCGGCCGCCGAAATCGTGGCCACGCCGTCGATCGTCTTGTCCTTCAGCAGGGTCGCCTTGATCGCCTCGGCGACGGCGGTCGGGTCACCAAAGGCCGAGGCTGGCAGCGGCAGTTGGGTCGATTTGCCGCCCGCCTTGGAAATGCCGTCGGAAATGCCCTTGCAGCGCGCTTCCAGGTTGCCCGCGCCGGGAACGGTGTTGACGCAGATCACGTTCTTGGACCCGTGGGCCGCGAAATAGGCGCCGCCCGCCAGACCGGCCGGGTATTCCTCGTTGCCGATGTAGTTGATCGCGCCGAGTTCCTTGGCCTTGTCGGCGCCGCCCGCGTTGTAGAGCATCACCGGGATGCCCGCCGCCTGCGCCGCCTTGATCGCCTCGTCTTCCGAGTCGGCCACCCAGTCGGGCACGGCGATAACGCTGGCGTGCTGAGAGATTGCGGTGCGCACCAGGTTGGCCGCGTCGCCGCCGATGTTGTCGTAGTTCTGCAGCATCAGGTAGTTCACCTTGCCGCCGTGCGCCTTGACGACGAGGGTTCCGTCGTCGATGCCCTTCTTCACCTTGGCGAAGAACGGATCGTCCGCCTTGCCGCCGACAACGGCGATGGTCGCGCCGTCAGCCAGAACGGCAGTTGCGCCAAGAGCCAGAACCGACGCCATCAGCGCCGTCCTCAGGATGTGCCTTGTGGTTTTCATGTCTACGTCTCCTCCTCGTTGCCGCCATCGGGCGGGTTCTTGTTTGCCGTGAAGTCTCCCGGACACGGTCTCCCCCCAGGTCCGGCCCCATCCGGTGGGATGGGGGTGGTTCTGTCAGGCCTGGCGGCTTGCGTTCACGCGGGCCTTCTTGCGCTCGAACCGCGCATCCATCAGGGCTTCGCCTTCTTTGGTGCCGTCGTGCCAGGTGCCGAACCAGCGGTCGAACGGCACCATCCCGTCGGAGTAGTTCACCTCGAAATACTTGTGGTGCAGGTAGTGGGCGAAGGCATGGGTGCCGAAGGCGGTGTCGTCGCCCGCTTCGATCCGGTCGAACCCGACATGGCCCACCACAGCGCCGGTTCCGGTGACCTGCAGGTGGTAAAGCACCAGCAGCGGATGCGACGGCAGCACCAGATGGATCAGGATGTCGGACCAGTAGAGCAGATGCTCGACCGGGTGCATCGACAGCGAGGACCAGGGCGACGGATTGATCGAGTTGTGGTGAACCGAGTGGATCCACTTGTAGAGGATCGGCACATGGATCAGCCGGTGGATGCAGAAGAAATGCGCCTCGTGGATGAAGGGGATCGCCAGCCCCAGCGCGATCAGCGCCCAGGGGTGGGCGGCAAAGGTCGTCCAGGGCCCCCAGCCATGCGCCCAGGCGTAAAGCATGCCGACCTCGTAGGCGGTCCAGATCGGCACGCCGGTGCCGAAGCTGCGGATCATGTTGTCGATGTTCTGGCTCTTGAACAGGAACACGTCCGATTTCCTGTCGGCCGGGAACAGCGCGTTGAACTTGAACCGGTTGCCCTGCGCACGGCGGACGTAGAGCCGCAGTTCCAGCGCGCCATAGACCAGAAGCACCAACAGCGAGTTGCGCGCCCAGATGAAGGCGATCCAGTGCCAGTCGAGGGTCTGCATCGCCTCTTTCGACGGCGTCAGGTATGTCCAGAACAAGAGCGCGATCGCCATGAACAGCGCATTCCACGGCAGCAGGTAATGCGGAAGCCAGCGCAGGAACTTCAGCGGCTGCGGCGGCCAGATCAGGATCGGCGCCACGTCGAGCGCGGCGTTGGGCGTGTAGTCGCCGCGTTTGTTCCGGGTTCCGAATTTCAGATCGTCCATTGCCTTCTCTCTCGCAGTTCCGACGACACCCGATCGCCGCCCCAGACTCAGGCGGCATGACCCGCCACACCGATCCGATGGAATTTTCACGCCATCGCGAATTACCTCGGCACCTCTGCATCACTCCAGACGAGGGGTTTCCCTCATTCAGGACAAACGCCGGATGCGTCGAATTGAGCGACCTTTTCACCCCACGTCCGGCCGGGCCCCGGATCAACCGCGTCCCGGTCGTGCTTCTATTCCGGCTTGACAAGTTGTCGCACCTGAATGTTGATTGAAAGCAATCATGGCGCGCCCCGAGAGCCGATGTGATAACCTCTAAAGATTTGGAATGATGGGACAAAAACACGACAGGCCGCGAGTCACCTTGCAGGATGTCGCAAAGCTCGCCGGGGTTGGAAGTGCCACCGTCGATCGGGTGATCAATGATCGCGGCAATGTCAGCGACGAGGTCCGGCGTCGCGTGCTGCAGGCGGCGCGCGAACTTGGCCTGAAACGGCTGTTGCCCGTCAGCCATCACAGCATGGTCCGGATCAACGTGATCCTTGCCCGCCCCGAGCTGCCCCTGATCCATCGGATGGGATTCGAGTTCCGGCGCATGGCGCAGCGGCTGGATCGCTCGGTGGTGATCCATCGCACGGTTCTGGATGACGAGTCGCCTTCGGCGATCGCCTCGGCCTTGCTGCACAGTCCCTGCGATGCCGCCATCGTCTATGCTCAGGACCACCCGCAGGTTCACGCCGCGATCGCCGACCTTGCCGCCCGCGCCAAGCCGGTGGTCACGATGATCTCGGACCTGCCGGGTTCGGCGCGGCTTGCCTATGCAGGCACCGATCACTACAAGGCCGGGCGCTCGGCCGGATATTTCCTCGGCCGGATGGCCCGGCCGGGCGCGGTCATCGTGCTGTGCAATCACCTCGGCTTTCAATCCCACGCGCAGCGGGTGCGCGGGCTGACGGACTATCTGGCCGAATGCGCGCCGGGCTTCGACATCGCCCGCATCGTCGAGGGCGGCGACGATGCGATCCGCTCGGAGGCGCGGCTCAAGGACGCGTTCCGCAGCCATTCCGACGTGGTGGCGATCTACAACGTCGGCGCCGCCAACCGCGGCGTGGCCGCCGCCATCCGGGCGGATCTCCTGCGCGAACGGCCGGTGTTCATCGGGCATGAATTGACCAGATTCAGCCATCAGTTCCTGCGCGAGGGTCTGATGACCCTGACGATCGACCAAAGCCCCGAGCTTCAGGCGCAGTTCGCGATCGACGTGCTGCTGAACCATTTCGGCTTCGCCGGGGCCGCGCATGTGACGCCGCCCTATGTCTCGACCGTTCCGATCGTGCTTTACGGGCCGGAAAACCTGCCCGACGCCGTTCCGGACTGATCCGCGCCGATCACTCGCCCACCGGCCCGGCGCTGTCGGCAAGCCACGCGGCCATCACGGCGCGCAAGTCTTGTGCCCGTCCGGGCACGAAGGCGCGCGGATCGGCGCCGAAGATGCCGTGCAGGCTGTGGCCTGGGTCATGGCGTTGCGCGCCATCGGGGTCTTCGCCGACCTCGCCCGGATTGGCGGGTGGAAGCAGCGCCATATCCACGATCTCGGGGTGGAAAGCGGCCAGCAGGGTCGTCTCGAACAGACCGGCATGATCGGGCGGAAAGGGCGCGCCGGTGTTGCCGTTGACGCCGAGCGCCAGCGCCTTCAGGCGCCCGCCCTTGCCGTTCCAGTCCGCGGCGATGCGGGCGATCATCGCCAGTTGTTCGTCGGCGAAATGCCCGGTGAACAGGACCGCCTGCCGCACCCCCAGCGCCTCCAGTCGCGAGAGCGTGACGCCAAGGATCGCCGCGATCTCCGCCGCCCCCGGCATCATCACCGTCCAGGGATAGCCGCCATGCCCGCCGCCGGTGCCCCACCACAGCGGCGGATAGACCAGCCCCCCGGCAATCTCGGCGGCATCCAGGCACAGGCCGTGTGCCTGCAACCCGTCGAGCCCGACCGGCAGATGGTGGCTGTGGTATTCGATCGTGCCCAGCGGCAGCCAGACGCGCGGGCAGCGGGCCATTTCCGCCGCGATCTGGCCGGGGCGCAGCAGTTCCAGTTGGCGGGTCATCGGCATCCTACTGGTAGAAGTTGCGCGGCCAGACGTGGGCGGCAAGGGCGGCCTTCAGCTCGTCCGGGAAAGCCGCGCCGTCGCTGTAGGCCACGTTCATGTCGACCTGTTCAGGATTGGCCATGCCGGGAATGACGCAGGACAGTTCGGGGCAGGACAGGACATAGCGCATCGCCGCCTCGGCCAGCGTCGGGTAGAAGGGCGCGCACAGGGCCTTGAGCGCGCGCACACGGGCCAGCGTCTCGGCAAAGCGGTCGCCGCGGAACAGCGCGGCAGGAACCGAGCCCGCGGGGAAGCTGGCGTAGGTGCCCTCCTCCCAGTTGCCGACCAGCGCGCCGGAATCCAGCGGCACGCGGGCAATGAACCCCTGCGTTCCCGCCCCGGCCCGGAACAGGTCGCCCGCCGGGCGCTGTTCGAACAGGTTCAGCGCCACCTGCTGGCTGGCAACCAGCCCCAGCCGCGCAAGGTCCACCCCGTCCTGCGGGCGATAGTCGCGGATCGAGACGCCGATCTGGTCGATCTTGCCCTCGATCCGCAACGCGTTCAGCGTCTCCAGCCAGTCGAGTTCGTAAAGACCCGAGGCCATCCAGGAGTGAAGCTGAAACAGGTCGATCCGCTCGATCCGCAGCCGCCGCAGCGCGTTGTCGACCATCTTGCGCAGATACCAGGCCGGATAGCGGCCGCGCATCTGCGGCGCCTCGTCATCCGGATCGGGCCATTCGACCGGCTGCGCCTTGGTCGCCACATGGATCTTGTGGCCGCGCCATTGCTGCAGCGCCTGCCCGATCACCTCTTCGGAATGGCCGTTGCCGTAGATGAAGGCGGTGTCCACCAGATTCACGCCGCGGTCGAACGCATGATGCAGCGTGCGGATCGAGGCCGCGTCGTCGACGGCGCCCCAGTCGCCGCCCAACTGCCAGGCGCCAAAGGCGATCTCGCTGACCTGCCAGCCGGTGCGGCCAAAGCTTCGGTATCTCATCGCAACCTCTTGTGTCGCGGGCAAGGATAGAGGTCAGGCCGGGCCCGCGAAGCGCCGCGCTGATCGGTTTCCATCATGACTTGGGCGTGGCCATCGCTCAGATCGCCTGCGGGGCGAAGTCGCTGAACCCGGACGGCGCCACCGCCTTCAAGAGCGCGATGGATTTCACCAGCCCCTCGATCCGGCTCAGCATGACGTCCTCGTGCTCGATCGACAGCCAGCCGTCATAGCCGTTGGCGTTCAGCGAAATGATCTCCAACCCGCGCGTGTCAAAGGCGGCGCGGAAGGCCGCCCGCGCTTCGGCCGAGGCGCGCATCCGCGCCAGGTCGAAGTGCGACGCCGCGGACCAGCCGCCGGTGTTGACCTCGACCCCCTGCAACCCGTGGGCGGCGGCGGTATCCAGCACGCCGTCCAGCGGCAAGTGGGCAAGGCTGTCGGACACGAAGCCGAGTTTCATGGGCGTATCCTCACAACGGCACGGTGATGCGCTGGCCGACATCCAGCGCGCGATAGGCGGCTTCGGCCAGCACCAGCGCCTTGCGGCCATGCTCGCCGGTGCGGAGGGGGCTTCCTCGCCCTTCAGCACGCGCACGAAATGCGCCCATTCGTTCTTGTAGCTTTGCGCATGGCGTTCGACGAAGAAGAACTGCGGCTTGGACCGCTGCACCCCGTCGGCGCGTTCCTGCACCAGCATGATGATCGGCACGTTCTCGGTGCGCAGCGTGCCCAGCGCGCCGTGCGCCTCGACCCGCTGGTCGTAGCCATAGGTTGCGCGGCGCGAGTTGGTGATGAACGCGATCCGCCCCGAGGCGGTCTGCATCGAGACGCAGGCGGTGTCGATGTCGCCGATCTCTTTGATGGCGGGGTCGCACAGTCTGCCCGCGGTGGCCTGCACCGAGACGAATTCCTCGCCCATGATGTGCCGCGCCATGTCGAAATCGTGGATCGTCATGTCGCGGAACATGCCGCCCGAGGTCTTCAGATACTCGATCGGTAGCCCGCCGCCGGGGTCTTTCGAGATCACGGTGACCAGTTCCAGCGCGCCGATCTCGCCCGCCACGATGCGCCGCTTCATCTCCAGGATGCCGGGGTCGAAGCGGCGGTTGAACGCCATGAACAGCGGCCGGTCTGACCGGTTGACCACCTTCATCACGTCATCCACCCGCGTCATCGCCAGGTCGATCGGCTTTTCGCAGAACACCGCCTTGCCCGCCTTCAGGCCCTTCTCGATCAACTCGGCATGGGTCCAGGTCGCGGTGCCGATCACGATGGCGTCCACGGCGGGGTCGGCCCAGACCGTTTCCTCGGGCACCACCTGCGCGCCGACGCGGGCGGCCAGCGCCTCGGCGGGCGCGGCGACGGGGTCGACGATGTATCGCACGCGGCTTTCGTCATGCTCGGCGATGTTGCGGGCATGGACGTTGCCGATGCGGCCTGCGCCGAAAAGGGCGATGTTGAAGACGGTCATGGGGGCCGCGATGGGTCGGTGGAGTTGGGGGGCGGCTATTCCGCGGGCTGGGCCGCAGCGGTGGCGAAGACCTGCGGCGCGGCATACGCAGGCAGCGGGCGGGTGACGTGCCGGGCCGGATCGCGGGTCTGGCGGATCAGCGCCGGGATGATTTCGCGGTAGGCGGGCCAGAGGCCGTTGTAGGGCGGAGGGCACTGATCCCTGATCATCGCGTGGATCAGCGGCAACCGGTAATAGGGCGCCATCGGGAACATGTGATGCTCGATATGGTAGTTCATGTTGAAGTAGAGGAACCGGAACACCGGGTTCAGCAGCACGGTGCGGGTGTTCAGCCGGTGGTCGTGCACGTCTTCGTCCAGCCCGGCGTGCTGGGTCAGGTTGAAGAGCTGGCTCAGGACGCCGCCGTAGAAGCGGGGGCCGATCACGAACATCAGCGGCAGGATCGAGTGCCAGACAATGCACGCGGCGACCACCAGCGCCACCAGGCCAAGGTAGATGCGCGCCGCCCGCACCACGGCGGGGCGTTCGGCCAGCGGCACGAAGTGCTTGCCGTCCTCGGTCAGGTCGCCCGAGGCGTTGCGGATCATCCGCTTGAACTGGTTGGTGCCGTCCCACAGAAAGAAGATGTCCGACGCGATGCCCGGCAAGAACGGCGGGCGCGGCGCGGCGATCTCGGGATCCTTGCACACGATCATCGTGTGGGTGTGGTGGCGGGTGTGGCTCCAGCGGTAGAAATGCGCCTCGCGCAGCGTCATGAAGGCGCAAAGCTGGTAGAACCCCTCGTTGATCCACCGCGTCCTGAACGGGGTGCCGTGGCTGAGTTCATGGTGGCGATGGTCGGCGGCGGAATAGAGGATGCCGTAGACCGCGAAGAACGGCACACAGGTCCAGGTGGGCCAGAACAGATAGCCGCCGATGCCAGATGCCACCAGCAGCGCCAGCCAGAGGCCGAAGTGCCCCAGCGCCGGCCAGTCCGACCGCTTGATCAGGTGCTTGAACGGCTTGCGGTCGATCCGGGCGGTGAACCATTCCTGCTCGACCCTGTCCTCGAACGAGTCCTCGGTCAGCGCGGTGGCGCCCTCGGCGCTGCCCTTCAGCGCATAGTCTTTCCAGGTGACATTGGTCATCGGTTTCCCCTGTCGGTTGCGGCCCGAAGCGTCGGGTCCGCGTGTCCTGCATCGCGATGGAATTTTCATACCGTGACAAATGATCCGGCATATTCATTTCATCATGGGTGAATGCTTTCCTCTCATTTCTCGCAGATGACACTTCTGTCAAAATGAGAGAGTCAATCAGGAGGTTCCCGGATGTCCCGCCGCGCCACGATCATCGACCTCGCCCGCACCGCGGGCGTCAGCGTCTCGACCATCGACCGCGTGCTGAACGGCCGCGACCCGGTCCGGGCGGCAACCGCCGCCAAGGTGCTGGCCGCCGCCGAGGCGATCGGCTTCTACGCCACCCCGCTGTTGCGCGCGCGGCTGCGGGTCGATCAGCCGGTGCAGCGGCTGGGGTTCCTGCTGCAACAATCCAACCGCACCTTCTACCGGCTGATCGCCGAGGCCTTGCACACGGCGGCGCAGACCGCCGGGCCGCAGACCGAGGCGGTGGTCGAGTTCATGGATGACCTCTCGCCCGAAGCGGTGGCGGCCCGGATGCTGGACATGGGCAGGCGGGTCGATGCCCTAGCCGTCGTCTCTGCCGAGCATCCGCGGGTGACCCGCGCGATCGAGGCGCTGGCGGCGCAGGGCGTTCCCGTCTTCGGGCTGATCTCGCAGCTCACTGCGGCCTGTGGCGTGGGCTACATCGGGCTCGACAACTGGAAGGTCGGGCGCACCTCGGCCTGGGCCATCGCCAACATCTGCAAGCGGCCGGGCAAGGTCGGCATCCTCGTCGGCAACCACCGCTATCGCTGCCAGGAGATGAACGAGAGCGGCTTTCGCAGCTACTTTCGCGAACACGCGCCGGAATTCACGTTGCTGGAGCCGCTGTCGACCTTCGAGGACCGGGCGATCGCCCGCGATGTGACCGAAAGCCTGCTGGCGCGCGCGCCCGACCTCGCGGCGCTCTACATTTCGGGCGGCGGGCTGACCGGGGTGCTGGACGCGCTGGCCGAGGCCGGGCGGCCCGGCCGGATCGTGACCGTGGGCTATGAACTGATGGAGGCCACCCGCGCCGGGCTGATGGACGGCCTGCTGACGCTGGTGATCGCCCACCCGATCGCACGCCTCGCGCAGGACGCCGTCGCCGCGATGCTGGAAACCCTCGGCCATCCGGGCGCACCGCCCGCGCAGCGCCTGATCGGCTTTGATCTCTACACGGCCGAGAACCTGTAGGGGCGTCAATCGAGCTGCCGGGCTTTTCCCGGCGCCATCACGGCCGAAGCCGCGTCGGCGCCGTCGCGCCCGTCAGCCCAGCGTCTCGGCAAAGAACGTCAGCAGCCGACGCCAGTGCCGTTCGGCCCCGATGGCGTTGTAGACGCCGTGATCGGGCACGCACCAGCCGTGCGCCATCCCGACATAGTTCTCGATGATGTGATCGACGCCGCCCTCGCGCAGGGCCTGCGCGAGACGGGCCGATTGTTCGGGCGGGAAACTGCGATCCTCGCCGGCGCAGCCGACGTAGACGCGGCCCCTGATCTCGGCCGCGCGCCGGTGCGGGCTGTCGGGCGCGTCCGAGGCGAGGTTGCCGCCGTGCAGGCTGGCTGCCGCCGCGACGCGATCGGGGAACGCCGCCGCTGCGATCAATGCGCGCGGGCCGCCCATGCAGTAACCGGTGGTGCCGATCGGGCCGGTGGCACCCGCCGTGACCAGAGCGTCGAGAAAGGCCCCGGTATCCTCGGCGGTCTGCGCCAGCGGGGTCGCATGGATCATCGCCATGAGCTGCGCCCGAGATTCCTCCTGCACGAAGGTGGTGACGGTGTCGAATGGGCCATAGGCCCCGAAGCGGTAGAAGAGGTCGGGCACCAGCACGGTGTATCCCGCCGCCGCCAGCCGCGCGGCCATCCCGTCAAGCGCGGGGCGCAGGCCGAAAGCGTCCATGTAGAGGATGACCCCGGCCTTGCGGCCCGCGGGCCCGCCCTCGGGCAGGAACAGACCGGCGGGTGCGGTGCCGTCGGCGGTGGTGATCTCGATTGCGCGTTTGGTCATCTCGGGCCTTCCGTCTGAATTCTTGTGCGGCGCCGCTTACGCCGCCGAGGGTCTATGTGGCGCGGGCGCGGGCGCTGTCCAGCCCCCAGCCGCCAGCCCAAAGTCCCGCGCTCAACGCGCGCGCCAGGTCACCATCAGGCTGGCCCAGAAGTTCCACAGCGCGCCGATCCCGGCTCCGGCGAGGCTGGCCAGCACCCAGTTCGGCACCAACGCGAAGACCCAATCGGCAACGCCGACGTTGGCGACCGCGCCCAGGCTGCAAACGGCATAGAACGACACCAGCCCGCGCAGGAACGCCCGCCCCTTCAGGCGGCGGTCGCGCCAGGTGAGATTGTTGTTGAGCAGGAAGTTCGTCGTCATCGCGGCGAAGACCCCCAGCGCCTGTGCCACGCCGAAGCCGTCGCCCAGCGCCAGCCGCACCGTGGCAAGTTGCACCACCACGCCGGTCATCCCGACCATCAGGAACAGGACGAAGCGGATCGGCAAAAGCCCCCCGGTCAGCCGCGCCACCAGCAGGCCGAGGAATTCCAGCGTCACCGCCCCGTCGAGCTTCGATTCCCCGGCGACGCGCGGACGAAAGGTGTAGGGCAGTTCCTGCACCCGCCAGCGCCCGGCCGAAGCCGAGAGCATGTCGGCCAGAATCTTGAAGCCCTGGGTCTGCAGGTCCAGCACGACCGTGTTGAAGGCGGTGCGGCGCACCATGAAGAACCCGCTCATCGGGTCGGTGGCGGTGATGCGCAGCGCGCGCCGCGCCAGCGCGCCCGCGCGATCCGATCCCCATTTGCGCACCCCGCTCAGCCCGCCGCCGACCGTGCCGCCCTCGACGTGGCGCGAGCCGATGACAAGGTCAAGGCCGGGATCGTCCGCCATCGCCTGCACCATGCGCGGCAGCAGCGCCTCGTCATGCTGAAGGTCGGCGTCCATCACCGCGACCAGCGGCGCGATGGAGGACAGGATGCCCTCGATGCAGGCGCCCGACAGGCCGCGACGGCCGATCCGGTGGTGAAGGCGCACCCGCGGATCCTCGCGCGCCACGTCGCGCACCTCGGCCGCGGTGCCGTCGGGGCTGTCGTCATCGACGAAGATCATCTCCCAAGCGATGCCCTCGAGCGCGGCGGCAAGGTGCGCCACCAGCGGGCGGATGTTGGCACGCTCGTTGAAGGTCGGCACCACGACCGACAGGTCTGGCACCACGCGCGGCGACGGCGGCGGAGCGGTCAAAGGCGAGGCAGCGTGCAGCACGGCGGCAGGGTCTTTCGGGGCGGTGATCATGGGGTATCGCGACTCCGAACAGATTCGGCGCGCGACCCTGATATCCGGTGACGCCGCAGAACGCCACTGCGCGTCCGCGCCCCTACGCCTTGATGCGCGCGCCGGTAGGGTCGTAAAGCGATCCCATGTGCAGCATGCAGGGCACCCGCTCGCTGGCCACCTCCAGCTCCCACGCGCCCGAGGCGAGGAAGGCGTCGGAGACTCCGTCGGGGTGGCGGACGTAACCCATCCCGATCGGCTTGCCGACGGTGTGGCCGTGCCCGCCCGAGGACAGCCAGCCGACCCGTTCGCCATCGCGATAGATCGTCTCGCGGCCCAGCAGGATCACCGCAGGATCCTCGATGGTGAAGGTGGCAAGGCGCTTCTTCACGCCCTCTTTCAGTTGCCGTTCGATCCCCTCGCGGCCAAGGAAAGCAAGGCCCGATTTCATCTTGCAGGCCCAGGCGAGGCCCGCCTCCACCGGCGTGTGGTCCGGCCCGATGTCCGATCCCCAGGCGCGGTAGCCCTTTTCCAGCCGCAGCGTTTCGATCGCGCGGTAGCCCGCGTTGGTCAGGCCCAGCGGCGCCCCCGCATCCATCAGCGCCTCGTAGACCGTCACCGCGAATTCGGTCGGCAGGTGCAGTTCCCACCCCAGTTCGCCGACATAGGTCACCCGCAGCGCCAGCACCGGGCAGCCCGCGACGCTGATCCGTTTCGCGGTGCCGAACGGGAACCCGGCGTTCGAGATGTCGTCGGGGCAGACGCGGGCCAGGATGTCGCGCGCCTTCGGCCCCATCAGCGACAGCACGGCATAGGCCGAGGTCACATCGACCAGTTCGGCCCGCGCCCCTTCGGGCAGATGGCTGGCGATCCAGTGGAAATCATGGGTGGCAAAGCCGGTGCCGGTGACGATGTGGAACTCATCCTCCGCCACCCGCGCCACCGTCAGGTCGCATTCGATGCCGCCCTTCGCGTTCAGCATCTGGGTGTAGGTCAGGCTGCCGACCTTGCGATCGACGTTGCCCGCCGCAATCCAGCCCAGCGCGCTGGCCGCCTCCGGCCCCTTCAGCGTGAATTTGGCAAAGCTGGTCTGGTCGATCAGCACCGCGGCCTCGCGCGCCGCGCGGTGTTCGCGCGCCACGGCATCGAACCAGCCGGGGCGGCCGT
The DNA here is from genome assembly GCF_964715405.1 of Solirhodobacter sp. NCBI lineage: Bacteria > Pseudomonadati > Pseudomonadota > Alphaproteobacteria > Rhodobacterales > Paracoccaceae > Solirhodobacter > Solirhodobacter sp. The sequence goes on from NZ_CBAICG010000012.1 coordinate 79,456, forward strand.
AGCTGTAGACGTCGACCGGGGTTTCGCCCGCGGCAAGGTCGGCGAACCAGTTCGGCCGCTCCCAGCCCAGCTTCTCGCCGAAACAGGCCCCCGCCCCCTTCAGGATCGTGTAAAGCGGCGAGCGGCGCAGCGGGCGGCCGGAGTGGTGCTCCTCCGACGGCCAGGCGATGGTGTAGTGCTTGCCGTAAGCCTCCAGCGTGCGCGCCCGCACCCAGTCGGTCGACTGGTGGTTGCGCCCGAAGCGGCGGATGTCGACCGGCCAGAGGTCGAACGGCGCCTCACCCTTGGCCACCCATTCCGCCAACGCCATCCCCGCGCCGCCGCCCGAGGCGATGCCGAAGGCGTTGAAGCCCGCGCCGATGAAGAGGTTGCGCAGCTCCGGCGCCTCGCCGAGGATGAAGTTGCCGTCGGGGGTAAAGCTTTCCGGGCCGTTGATCAGTTGCTTGATCCCGGCGGTATCCATCGCCGGAACCCGGCCGATGGCTGGGGCCATGAACTGCTCGAAATGGTCGAAATCCGAGGTGAGCAGGGTGTAGTGGAACCCATCCGGGATGCCGTCCGCCGCCCAGGGCACCGGGTTGGGTTCATAGCCGCCCATCACGAGGCCGCCGACATCCTCTTTCCAGTAGGTCAGCCGGTCGGGGTCGCGCAGCGTCGGCAGGCCGGGCGTCACGCCGGGGATTTTCTCGGTGATCATGTACTGGTGCTCGACCGAGATCAGCGGCACGTTGACGCCGACCGTGGCGGCCAGCGTGCGCGTCCACTGGCCCGCGCAGATCACGACCTTCTCGCATTCGATGGTGCCGCTGGCGGTTTCCACCCCCCGGATGCGGCCGTTCTCGACGATGATGCGCGTGACCGGCGTATCCTCGAAGATGCTGACGCCCGCCATCCGCGCGCCCTTGGCCAGCGACATCGTGATGTCGGAGGGGTTCACCTGCCCGTCGGTGGGCAGGAACGCCGCCCCGACCAGATCGTCGATCGTCATCAGCGGCCACAGGTCCTGCGCCTCCTGCGGCGTCAGCAGATGCATCTCCAGCCCGAAGGAATGCGCGGTGGTGGCCTGCCGCTTCACCTCGGTCCAGCGTTCGGCGTTGCAGGCAAGGCGCAGGCCGCCATTCATCTTCCAGCCCGATCCGATCCCGGTCTCGACCTCCAGACGGTTGTAGAGGTCGACGGAATATCCCAGCAATTGCGTGATGTTGGCCGACGTTCTTAACTGGCCGACCAGGCCTGCGGCATGGAACGTGGTGCCCGAGGTCAGCTTCTTGCGCTCCAGCAGCACGGTATCGGTCAGGCCCAGTTTGCCCAAGTGATAGGCGGTCGAACAGCCGACGATGCCGCCGCCGATGACAACGACGCGGGCGGTGGTGGGAAGATTTGCGGTCATGGTTCAGCCTTGTTTGAAATCTGCAAGTGCGGCACGAAAAGAGGTCAGATTCTTCTGTGAATAGTCGGAAAAGTCGAAGTCGAGATCAGAGTGAATCTCCGAGATCATCGACCACAGCGCCTCGCGCAGCGCCGCCGCCGCCTTCATCGCGCGGTAGCTGCGCCAAAGCGCGGCATCCGGCGCGCGGTCGAAATAGGCGGCCAGCATCGCGCCCTCCTGCACCTCGTTCAGCCCGTTGTTGGACGCGAGGCCGCCAAGATCAAAGAGCGGCGAGTTGAACCCGGCATAGTCCCAGTCGATCAGCCAGAGCCGCGCGCCATCGTCGATCAGGTTCGCGGGCAGGAGGTCGTTGTGACCAAAGACGATCTCGACCGGGCCCACCGCCGCCTCCAGCCGATCGGCGTCGGCCAGCAGGTCGGGCAGCAGCGCGGCATGGGCGCTGCCATCGGCCCCCAGCCGCCCGGCATAGTCGCGGATGACGTGGAACACCCAGAACATCAGCGCGGGCCCGCGCAAATGCCGCGGCACCTCGCGATGCGCGCGCGCCAGCAGCGGCAGGATACGGTCCAGCATCCCCGGCGCCCGCACATCCGCGGCCGCCAGCGTCTTGCCCGCGATGAACTCGATCACCAGCGCGCCCGGTTCATGGTAAAGCACCGCCGGTGACACCCCCGCCGCATGGGCCGCCCGGCTCGCCGCCAGTTCGTTGAAGCGCAGGATCTGGTGCACCGGAATGTCGTCGCCGATCCGCACCACCGCCCTGCGGCCCTGATCCTCGACCACGAAGTTCACGTTGGTGATGCCGCCGCCCAACGGCTGCGGGTCCACCGGCCCGCGCCAGATCGGCAGATGGCGCGCCTTGTCATAGGGGGTCATGGCGTCTCCATCCGGGAATCGACATCGATTCCGCACAGGATGTGGGAATATGTGGCTTTCGTCAAAGAAAGACTTTGGCTTTTGTGGTATTTCGCCACAATCCCGGTTGCCTTGCAGGGAAGCTTCCCACACACTTCACCGGAATGCAGGAGATGCCGATGCAGGCCACGCAGCGCGAGGTGGAGATCCTTCAGGCCCTGAGCGATACCGGCGCGGCACGCATCCTTGATCTGTCGCGCCGCCTCAACGTCACCGAGGAAACCATCCGCCGCAACGTCAAGCGGCTGGCGGCGCAGGGGCTGGTGACCAAGCTGCACGGCGGTGTGCAATTGCGCGACTGGACGCCCGAGCCGCCCTTCGCCCAGCGCGTGACCGAACACGCCGAGGCCAAGCGCGCCATCGCCCGCGCGGTGGCACAGGCGATTCCGGATGGGGCCGCGCTCTTTCTCGACGTCGGCACCACCACGGCCTATGTCGCGCAGGCGCTGCGGGGCCACAAGGGGTTGATGGTGGTGACGAATTCGCTGGCCGTGGCGCAGGCGCTGGCGCCGGTCGAGGGCAACCGGGTGTTCATGGCGGGCGGCGAGTTGCGCGCGCATGACGGCGGCGCCTTCGGGGCCGAGGCGCTGGCCTTCGTGCGTCAGTTCCGGGTCGATTTCGCGGTGCTGTCGGCGGCGGCGGTCACCGCCGAGGCCGGATTCCTGCTGCGCGACCTGCGCGAGGCCGAATTCGCCCGCGCCATCATCGCGGGCGCCGACCGCACGATCATGGCGGTCGATGCCTCCAAATTCGGCCGCTCGGCCCCGATCCGCATCGCCGAGCCGGGCGCGGTGGCGCGGATGATCACCGATACCGCGCCGCCCGCCGCGATCCGGCGGCTGCTGACCACCGCCGGAGTCATCATCGACATCGCCAACGCCGAGGAAACCGCATGACCGCCCTGCCCCATGAAACGCTGCAAGCGCTGGCCGACGCCGCGCTCGACATCGCCGCCGCCGCGCGGTCGATCCCGCTGGGCCACTTCCGCCACCGGTTGGCGGTCGAGGCGAAGGCCGACGAAAGCCCGGTGACGGTGGCCGACCGTGCCACCGAGGCGCGGCTGCGGGCCGAGATCACGGCGCGGTTTCCCGACCACGGCCTTCTGGGCGAAGAGTTCGGCAATGACCGCCTTGATGCCGATTACGTCTGGGTGATCGACCCGATCGACGGCACCAAGAGCTTCATCACCGGCCATCCGATGTGGGGAATGCTGATCGGGGTGCTGCATCGCGGCCAGCCGGTGCTGGGCCTGGTGCAGATGCCTGCGCTGGGCGAGATCGCGATCGGCGGGCCGGGGCTTGGCGCCACCCTGAACGGCGCGCCGATCCGCTGCCGCACGGTCGCCCCGGCCGAGGCTTATCTGTGCCTGAACGAGGTGCCGCGGATGCTGGCCTCCGATCGTGCCGTGGCCGAGGCGCTGCTGGCCGCGGGCCGTTATGCGCGGGCGACGGCGGATTGCTACAGCTATGTCCAACTGGCCGCCGGTTGGGTCGATGGCGTGGTCGATTACGGGCTGGAACCCTACGACTACCTGCCGGTGCTGCCGCTGGTGCAGGCGGCGGGCGGCGTGATGACCGACTGGCAGGGCCGCCCGCTGGACCGCACTTCGGACGGCCGCGTGGTCGCGGGCTCGCCCGCCGTTCATGCGCACCTGCTGGAGGTGATCGCGCAGGCTACCTGAGCCCGTCGAGCCCCAGCACCTCGCTGACCGCCAGCCCGCCCATGCGGTTGTGGATGCGCGCGCCGCGTGCCATCGCCAGCGCGAACATCAGCTCGCCCGCCTTCGGGGCATCGGCCATGCCCACCTCCATCGCGTCGAAATGGCTGCGCACATAGGCCGCGTTGGTGTGGCCCAGGGGGATGTCGATCCGCGTCCCCGGCCCGCCCACCTTCATCGCCGAGGGAACAATGGCCTTCGCCTCGCCCAGCCGGGCGCGCATGGCATAGCCGCCGGGCACATGCCAGAGCGCGGTATGCTCCAACTCGCCGCCCTCGCCGGCAAGGCCGGCCTTGCCGTAGCCGTCGATGCCCGCGATGCCGCCCATCGCCTCGATCAGCCGGTCAGTCATCATCAGGCCCAGCGGCTTCAACGCCTCCATGCCGGGCAGCAGGTCGGCGACGTAGCGCCCGGCGTAGGGGTTGGCCACCACCGCCACGATGGCCGCGCGGCGGCGCGGCAACGCCGGGGCGGGGCCGCCGTCGTGGCGGATCTCCTCGATGAAGATCATCGTCTTGCGCAGGGTGAAGTCAGGCATGTTCGGGCTCCGGGATCAGCGCGGCGGTGGCGCGCGAGAGGCGGTTGAGGGTCAGGTGCGCGGCCCCGATCAGGCCGCGGGCGCGCAGGGTTTCGGCGCAGACAAGGCCATTGGCAAGGGCCTGCGCGGTGTCGGCCTCGGTCAGCGGACCGACGCCGACGGTGACCAGGCGGTCGCCCAGATCGCTGTCGGGCTGCAACGCGCGGGCCGGGCGGCGGGCGATGGCGGGGTGGCCGGGCAGGTCCACCACGTTGGCGATCAGCGTCGCGGCGGCGTCGGCGGCGGCCCCGGTCGCGGCGATCACCGTGACCGCATCGGCGATGCCGAGCGAGTGGCTGCGCCCGCGCCAACCCGAGGTGGCGACGCCGCGCCAGGGGTCTTGCGCGGCTAGGGTCACCCGGCCCCCGGCCATCAGCGCCGTGAAGGTTTCAACCCCCGTCAGGTGCAGCGCGATGTCGCCGCCGTTGTTCACCCAGGCCTTCGCCAGTCCGGGGATTGTTGCCATGGCGGAAACAATTTCATCCGCCACCGCGCCCGCCACCGCCGCCATCGGGGTGATGAACACGGGCCGGTGCGGCAGGCAGGCCGCCTCCATCCGCCGCGCGACGGGGCCGTGCAGCGCGCCCGGCGCCACCGGCTGACGCAGCGCGGGCAGTTCGGCCACCAGTTCCTCCAGCATCCCGTCGAACCGACGGGCAGCGAAAGCGTAGGCTTGCGCCCGGTGGCCCTCATCCGCCCAGAGGATCAGGTCGATCGGCCCGTGCTGCAGGTGCAGCCGCCCGTCCGGCAACATCGCGGCGGCGGCGCTCATGGCGGCCCCAGCGCGCGCACGGCGGCGCCGTACTCGCCCCCCGTCGCCAGCACGTCCGCCACCGCGCGCACCGCCGCGTCATGCCCGCCCAGCGCGCGGTAATCCTGACGCGACAGCGTGAATTCCAGCGGCGCCACGATGGCCGGGGTGGGCACCGCGCCGAATGCGCCCACCGGCACCCGCATCACGTCCACCATGAAGGTGATGCCGCCGCCCGGCCAGACATACGCGGGCGCCCCGCCGCAACTGACGGTCACCCGGCCCGCCTGCACGGCCTGGGTCAGCCGCACCGGGTTGCGCGTGACGCCGGATCGCAGCGAGCCGCCCGCCCCGGCCATGAACAGCACGGTGCAGAGCGCGGGCTCGCAGTTCTCGGCGATCAGGTCCACCGAGGGCGCAAGGCCGGGCGGCATCGGTTGCGGCACGGGGCGCAAAGCCTCATCCAGCACGAAATACCCCGAATGCTCGCCGGTGGTGGAGACCATCAAGAGGCTCAGCCCCGGCCGCGCCCCCTTGGCCGCGCGCCAGTCGCCCAGGATGGTCAGCGGGTCGGCAATGTCGGTGCCGCCCCAGCCCAGCCCCGGCTTCGCCACCTTGAAATACCGCCCCGGAGTCGAGCGGTGGCCAAGGATGCGGATGCCGGTATCGGGCCAGCCCAGCACCTTGCCCGCCTGATGTTCGCTGACCACGCCGGTGATGTGGTCATCCACCACCACCACCTCGTCCACCAGCCCCTGCCACTGGCTGGCGAACATCCCGATCGTGGCCGAGCCGCAGCCGACGCGCATCCGTTCCTCGGGCAGGCCGTCCACCACGGGCGCCTGCCCCGCCTGCACGATGACCTGCGCGCCGCCGTCGATGGTCAGCTCCACCGCCTGCCGGTTGCACAGGTCCATCAGCGCGGCGCAGGTTGCGCGGCCTTCCGCCTTGGTGCCCCCGGTCAGGTGCCCGACCCCGCCGAGCGAGAGCATCTGCGAGCCGTATTCGCCGGTGATGACCAGCCCCACCGGCTCGCCGCCCGCGCGCACCACGGCGCCCTCGTCGCCCAGATGGCGGTCGGTGTCGATCTTCACCTTGACGCCGCAGTAGCTGTAGATCGCCTCGGTCACCACGGTGACGGTATCCACCCCCGCCACCTCGCGCGACACGATGAAGGGGGCGGGCTTGTAATCGGGGTAGGTGGTGCCCGCGCCGATGCCGGTGATCGTCAGGTCGTCGGCCAGCGTGCCGTCCCAGTCTTTCGCGAGGAAGGGCCGGATTTCGCCGCCCGCCGCCAGCCTGCGGTCGAACACCGTCAGCGGGTCCACCCGGATGATCCGGCCGCCCTCGTTGGCATAGCGGTCGCAGGCCCCGGCCTGCCCCTCGGCGACGTAACACATCACCGGGCAGGCGTCGCAGCGGATCTTTTCCGCCTTCACGCGGGCCGGTTGCGGTGTGCCCTTCGAGGTATCGGCGCGCGGATCGTGCAACGGGTCGGTCATGCCTGCGCCTCCCGGATCGCCGCCAGAACCCGGTGCGGCAGCGCGGGCAGCCGGGTGATGCGCGCGCCCGAGGCATGGCGGATCGCGTTCAGGATGGCGGGCGCGGTGGGGATCAGGACGTGCTCGCCCAGGCCCTTGGCGCCCAATGGCCCCTCGGGGTCGGGCACCTCGATCAGGATCGGCACGATCTCGGGCATGTCGCCCACGACGGGGATCAGGTAGTCGTGCAGGTTCTCGGTGCGGCCGGGCACATACTCCTCCATCAGCGCCATCCCCAGCCCCTGCGCGATGCCCCCCGCGATCTGCCCCTCGGCCAGCAGCGGGTTGATGACGCGGCCAAGGTCATGCGCGGCGGTGATGCGCTTGACCTTCACGGTGCCCAGTTCCATGTCCACCAGCACCTCGGCCAGGTGCGCGCCGTAGCCGTAGACGGCGTAGGGTTCGCCCTGCCCGTTGGCGTCGAGCGGTTTCGTGGGCGGGTCGTAGGTTGCCTCGGCCGACAGGGCATAGCCGTTGGGGTCATCGGGCAGGGTTGCCAGCGCGATCTCGGTGCTGCCGGTGGCATCGGTGACGGTGATCCGCCCCGCGCCCAGCGTGATCGCCGCCTCGGCGCCCTTGTTGGTGCGCGCAAGGATCGCCGCCCGCAGCGCCCGCGCGGCCTTCAGCGCGGCGTTGCCCGTCACCACCGTCTGGCGCGAGGCCGAGGTCTTGCCCGCATCCGGCGTCAGCGCGGTATCGGGGCCGATCAGGCTGATCGCGCCCAGCGGCAGCCCCAGCCCGTCCGCCACGATCTGCGCGATGACGGTATTCGAGCCCTGCCCGATGTCGGTCGCGCCCTGATGCAGCACCAGCTCGCCCGCGCGCGTGAGGCCGATGCGGATGGTCGAGGGGTTGGGCAGCGCGGTGTTGCCGCAGCCATACCAGCAGGAGGCCACGCCGATGCCGCGCCGGGTCGGGCCGCCCTTTTCGTTATGCGCCGCCGCCTCGGCCAGCGCCTGCCCCCAGCGCGGGGCGAGCGCGTCAAGACAGGCGCCGATACCGACGCCGCACAGCACCTGGCCGCAGACCGAGGCATCGCCCTCGGCCAGCGCATTCCGTTGCCGGAACGCCAGCCGGTCGATCCCCAGCGCCGCCGCCAGATCGTCGTAGAGCGTTTCCTGAATCACCGCCGCCTGCGGCACGCCAAAGCCGCGGAACGCCCCCGCTACCGGGTTGTTGGTGTGCACCGCCACCGTTTCCGCGCGGTAATGCGGCGTGAGGTAGGGGCCGGAAGCATGCACCGGCACCCGGTTCGCCACCGTCGGCCCCCAGCTTGCATAGGCGCCGGTATCGAAGCGGCCCTGAAACACCATGCCCGTGACGCGCCCCGCCGCATCAGCGCCGATCCGGGCGACCATCCGCGCCGGGTGGCGCTTGGTGGTGGATTGCAGCGATTCCGCCCGGCTGTAGACCATCCGGCAGGCCAGCCCGGTCTTCAGCGCCACCAGCCCGATCAGCGGTTGCAGCGACACGTCAAGCTTCGATCCGAAGCCGCCGCCCGTCGCGCTGGGGATGATCCGCACCCGGTCCGGCGGCAGGCCCAGCACCTTCGCCACCTCGTCGCGGTCCATCCCCGGCGCCTGGGTGCAGGCGCGGATCACCAGCGTGTCACCCGCCATCCAGGCGACGCCCGCCTCGGGTTCGATGTAGGCATGTTCGACAAAGGGGGTCTCCACCTCGGCCTCGGCGGTGACATGGGCAAGTGCCAGCGCCGCCTCGGCATCGCCGCGCGCCACCCGGCCGCGCACCAGCACGTTGTCGGAGCGGTCCGGCAGCACGGCGCGCGCGCCGATGGCGGTGGCGGGGTCGGTGACGGGGGTGAGCGGTTCCCAGGTGATCGGGAAATCCGCAAGGCCAAGCGCGGCCATCACCGACGCCTCGCCCGCCACCACCGCCACCGCCTCGCCGCGAAACCGCACCTCGCCCACCGCCAGCGCGGGCTGGTCGGCAAAGGCGGGGATCACACCGAAGCGGTTGACCCCGCCGATGTCGGCGGCGGTGAACACCTGCACGCCGCGCGCCGCGGCCCATCCGAGCACATCGCCCAGCGCGAAGCGTGCCGCCGGATGCGGCGAGCGGAACGCCTTCGCCACCAGCGCCCCTTCAGGCCAGTCGTCGGCGCCGAAGCTTTCCGCCCCGGTCACCTTCGGCACCCCGTCGAGCCGTTCCACCCGTGCGCCGACCGCCTGCCCGGCGGCGGGCATCGGTGCCGATGCGCCCTGCCCCACCGCAACCACCGCCCGCACGATCGCGCCGTAGCCGGTGCAGCGGCAGAGCACACCGGCCAGCGCCCGCTCCACCTCGGCCTGCGTCGGCGCTGGCACCGCTTCCAGCAGCGCCGCCGCCGCCATCAGCATCCCCGGCGTGCAGATGCCGCATTGCGCCGCGCCGTGGCGCAGGAATGACGCCTGCAACGCCGACAGGGTGCCCTGCGACAGCCCTTCCACCGTCTCGACCCGCCGTCCCGCCACCTGCGCCAGCGGCGTCAGGCAGGCGCAGACCGCCGCACCATCCAGCCGCACCGTGCAGGCGCCGCAGTCGCCCGCGTCGCAGCCGACCTTGGTCCCGGTCAGCCCGACCTCTTCGCGCAGCACGTCCGACAGACGGCGCAGCGGGTCGGCCGCCACCGCTACCCGCGCGCCGTTCACGGTAAACTCGGTCAACCCGGCTGCACGGTTCATGCCACCACCCCCGCCACCGCGCGGCGGAGCAGCGTCACCGCTGCCCCGCGCCGATAGTCGGCATCGGCGCGGATGTCGGTCAGGGGCGACAGGGCGGGAACGATCAGCGCGGCGTCGATGCGCGCCGCCGCCTCAGCCACGCGGGCGCCGATCAGCGCCGCCTCCTGCGCGGGCAGCCGGGTCGCCACGGCCGAGCAGGCGCCGACTGACAGCGCGGCCCCGGTCACCCGGCCGCCCTCCACGACAAGACGCGCCGCCACCATGACGATCGAGATCACCAGCGACGACCGCGCGCCAAGCTTGACAAACACCCCCCGCCCCGCCGTTCCGGGGATCAGCACCGCCGCCAGCACCTCGCCCGGCCGCAGCGCGGTGCGGCGCGGGCCGGTCAGGAACTCGCCCAAAGGCAACCGCCGCACACCGGCCGCCGACACCAGGTCCACCGCGGCATCCAGCGTCAGCAGCGGCGGCACCCCGTCGGCGGCGGGCGAGGCGTTGCACAGGTTGCCGCCCAGCGTGCCTGCGTTCTGGATCTGCACCGCGCCAACCTCGCGCGCCGCCGCCCGCAGCCCGTCGAAGGCGGGCGGCAGGTCGGCCCGCGCGATCTCGGCCCAGGTCGTGGTGGCGCCGATGCGCCAACCCGCGCCGTCACGCGCGATCCCGCGCAGCCCTGCGATCGCGGTCAGGTCGAGCACCGGGCCGCGCAGGGTCTGCCCCGGAGTCGCCGGGAACAGATCGGTGCAACCCGCCATCAGGGTCACGCCTCCACGCGCGGCAAATGCCACGGCATCCTCAAGTGTGCGGGGCCGGAACAGGTCGGCCAAGGGACTCTCCACGGGGCAGGTCGTTCGTATGCAAACAGATCGTGCGACCGCTCCATTTCCCTGTCAACGGCGAAATTCGCCCTTGCGGGATGCTGGTGCGAACGGGATCATCGCGGCATGGATGATGCGCAACCCGACGGCTACCGGCTGGACGAACAGGTGGGATTCCTGCTGCGCCGCGCGACGCAGCGGCATCTGGCGATCTTCGCCGGGATGATCCCCGGCCTGACGCCGACGCAGTTCGCCGCGCTGGCCAAGCTGTGCGAACTGGGCCCGACCTCGCAGAATGCGCTGGGCCGGGCGACGGCGATGGACGCGGCCACGATCAAGGGCGTCGTGGACCGGCTGCGCCATCGCGGTCTGGTGGCGACCTTGCCCGATGCGGGCGACCGCCGACGGCTGATGCTGGCGCCGACCACGGCCGGGCGCGCGGCCTATGACGCGGCCCGTCCGCTGGCCCACCGCATCACCGCCGAGACGCTCGCGCCGCTGTCGCCCGACGAGCAGACGGCGTTAGTCGCCCTGCTGGCACGGCTTGGCTGACGGATCGCCCCGCCCGGAGCCACGAATTTTCGCCGAAAATTCGATCCGATCGTCCGCGCGAAAAATCGCTGCCAGCGCGCCGCGCCGCGGCACCCTTCCGGCGTTGACAGGGCCCGGTCGATGCGGGCATCGTTTGCATACGAACAGTTTGGGAGATGGGCATGGACGCGGGCCAGATCGTCGGCTGCGATGTGGGCGGAACCTTCACCGACCTGATCCTGTTCGACCCTGCCAGCGGCACCGTCCGGCTGGCCAAGGTGCCCTCGACCCCCGACAATCAGGCGTTTGGCGTGCTGGCCGCGCTGACGGCCGCGGGCGCCGACCTGCCGCGGACCGATCTGATCGTGCACGGCACCACCACCACCACCAACGCGGTGCTGGAACGCAAGCTGGCACGCACCGGGCTGATCACCACCCAAGGCTTCCGCGACGTGCTGGAACTGGGCCGCCGCACCCGGCCGCAGGCCTACGGCATGACCGGCGCCTTCGTCCCGATCATCCCGCGCGATCTGCGGCTGGAGGTGCCCGAGCGAATGGACGTGCAAGGCGCCGTGGTGATTCCGCTCGACGACGCCGCGGTGGCGGCGGCGGGGCGCGCGCTTCTGAACGCGGGCTGCGTCTCGGTCGTGGTGCATTTCCTGCACGCCTACGCCAACCCCGACCATGAACGGCGCGCGGCGGCGATCCTCGCCCGGTTCTGGCCGAACGCGCATATCACGATGGGCCACGCGCTCTTGTCGGAAAGCCGTGAGTTTGAACGGGGGGTGACGGCAGCGGTCAACGCCTCGGTGCAGCCCTTGCTGGAACGCTACCTGGCCCGGCTGACCGCAGACCTCAGCGCGGGCGGCTACCGCGGCGAGGTGCTGGTGATGAACGGCAACGGCGGCATGGTCTCGGCCCGCACCGTCAGCCGCGAGGCGGCGAAAACGGTGATGTCGGGCCCTGCGTCCGGCGTGATGGCGGCAGCCTATACCGGGAGCCGCGCCGGCTATCCCGATCTGATCACCTACGACATGGGCGGCACCTCGACCGATGTCGCGCTGATCCGGGGCGCCGAACCGCCGGTGTCGAACGAGATCGAGATCGAATACGCGATGCCGATCCATGTGCCGATGGTCGACGTGCGCACCGTCGGTGCCGGTGGCGGGTCGATCGCGCGGGTGACGGCGGCGGGGCTGCTGGCGGTGGGGCCGGACAGCGCGGGGGCGCAGCCGGGGCCGATCTGCTACGGGCGCGGCGGCACCGAGCCGACGATTTCGGACGCCAACCTGCTGCTCGGTCGGCTGGACCCGGCGAAGTTCACCCGCGCCGACACGCCGCGCGACGCGGTGGCGGCGGCGTTCCGCGATAAGCTCGGCGCGCCACTGGGGCTGGACGAGATCGCGGCGGCCGAGGCGGTGATCCGGCTGGCCAACATCCGGATGGCCGGGGCGATCCGCATGGTCTCGGTCTCGCTCGGGGCCGATCCGCGCGACTTCACGCTCTTTGCCTTCGGCGGCGCCGGGCCGTTGCACGCCACCGCGCTGGCGCGTGAACTGGGGGTGCCGCGCGTGCTGATCCCGGCGCGGCCGGGGATCACCAACGCGCTTGGCTGCGTGGTGGCCGATCTGCGGCACGACTTCGTGCACACGCTCAATACCCCGCTCGACACGCTCGACATGGGGCGGCTGGCGCAGGTGCTGGGCGCGCAGGCGACCGAGGGCGAGGCGCTGATCGGGCAGGAGCGGATCGTGGTCGAGGCTGTCCGCAGGCTGCACTCGGTCGACATGCAGTATCGTGGCCAGACCCACCTGATCCGGGTGCCGCTCGACGACGCGACGGTGACTCGCGCGGCACTGCAAGCGCGGTTCGAGGAGGTCTATTTCCGCCGCTTCCGCATCCGCCTGCCGGGCGCGCGGGCGGCGGTGGTGAACGCCAACACCTCCGTCATCGGCAGCCGCGCGGGGCTGGACCTTGCCATGCTCATCGACGCCGGCCAGCGTCGGGCGACGCTGGCCGAGGCGCAGACCGGCGCGCGTCCGGTGCGCTTTGGTGGCGCCTGGCACCAAACGCCGGTCTACTGGCGCGACCACCTGCCCGCCGGTTTCACCCTCACCGGCCCGGCCATCGTCGAGCAGATGGACACCACCGTGGTGATCGAGCCGGGCGACCACGCGCGGGGCGACGCCGACGGCAACATCCTGATCACCCTCGGAGGTGCGCCATGATCGACCCGATCACCCTTTCGGTCATCGCGGCGGGCTTGCAGCAGGTCTGCGACGAGATGGACCTGAGCTTTTCCCGCGCCGCCTTCTCGCCGGTGATCGCCGAGGCGAACGACCGGTCCGACGGCATCTATGCCGCCGCCGACGGCGCGCTGATCGCCCAAGGCGCGGGCGGGTTGCCGGTGTTCGTCGGCACGATGCAGGATTCGACCCGTCAGTTGATCGAGCGGATCGCCAGCGGCCTGACCCCGGCGCCGCAGCCCGGCGATGTCTACATCGTCAACGACCCCTACCTTGGCGGCACCCACCTGATGGACGTGCGCTTCGCCCGACCGTTCTACCGGGGGGCCAAGGTTTACTGCTGGCTGTCGAACACCGGGCACTGGCCCGACACCGGCGGCGCGGTGCCGGGCGGGTTTTCCGCCTCGGCCACCTCGGTCGAGCAGGAGGGGCTGCGGTTGCCGCCGGTGCGCCTCTTCAAGCAGGGCGTGCTGGATACCGAGATCTACGCGATCATCTGTTCCAACATCCGCGTCGCCGATCAGCGCATCGGTGACGTGCAGGCGCAGGCCGCCGCCCTGATGGTGGGCGAGGATCGCCTGAATGAATTGATGAACCGTTACGGCGATGCGACCGTGACCGAAGCCATCGCCGAACTGAGCACCCGCGCCGCCCGCCAGATGCGCGCCTTCATCGCCGAGATCCCCGAAGGCGCCCACACCGCCACCGCCTGGGTGGACAGCGACGGGGTGGTGAACGAACCGCTGGCGATCCGGCTGACCGTCACCCGGCACGGCGACGATCTGACCTTCGACTTCGCCGGATCGTCGCCGCCCTGCACCGGGCCGATGAACTCGGTGCGCGCCACCACGCTGTCGTCGGTCTACCTTGCCATGCGCCACATCTTCCCCGAGGTGCCGATCAGCGCCGGGGCCTTTGAACCGCTGCACATCACCGGGATCGAAGGCACCTTTCTTGACGCACGTTACCCCCGCCCGGTCTCGGGCTGCGCCGCCGAGGTCAGCCAGCGCATCGCCGAGGCGGTGTTCGCCGCGCTGGTCTCCGCGCTGCCCGGCCGCGTCACGGCGGCGCCCGCAGGAACCTCGGGCAACTTCGCGCTGGGGGGCCACGACCCGGCGACCGGGCGCGACTTCGTGATGTATCAGCTTTCGGGCGGCGGCTATGGCGGCTGGGCCGGGGGCGACGGCATCACGAACGGCTGTTCCACCATCGGCATTTCCAAGGCCCCCCCGGTCGAGATCATGGAACAGCAGTTCCCCGTGCTCTACCACCACTACCGCCTGCGCGAAGGCTCGGGCGGCGCGGGCGAACATCGCGGCGGCTTCGGGCTGGATTACATGATGGAACTGCGGCGCGGGCAGGCGACGGCCAGTTTCGTGATGGATCACGGCCGGTTCGGGCCGCAGGGTGCGCTTGGCGGCCATGACGGCGCGGTGAACGAGGTCACCATCTGGCGCGACAACGTGCCGATGACGCCCGCTCATCTGTCGAAGGCGCAGGACATCCCGCTGAGCCCCGGCGACCGGGTCGAGGTGCGCACGCCGGGTGGCGGCGGCTACGGCCCGCCCGACCGGCGAGACCCGCTGGCGGTTGCCCACGATCTGGCGATGGGGTATTATTCCGAGGCCGAGGTACGCGCGCTGTTTGCGCCGCGCCACCGGGGCTAAAGCGAATTGCGTTCATCGTGAATCCGAATTCGCCCCGGGGCTCGGGCGAATTCTGATGTCCTCACATCAGATAAAACGCAATTCGCTCCAGGCCGCCTCAGGCCACCGCCGTCAGCCCCTCGCGCCCGTTCGGGCGGCCGCGTTGCGGCACCGGCAGGGCGCGCGGATCGTCCAGCAGGATCGACGGCGGCAGCGCGCGGGCAGACCTGCGAAGCGCTGGCTGACGATCGCGGAACAGGACGCGCGCCTCATGCGCCTTCAGCGTCATCCGCGCGGCGGCGTAGCTCTCGGTGGCGGCGGGCAGCGCCAGTTCGGGGAAAATCGCGTAAAGCTCGCGGCGCTGCGCGTCGTCGAACCCGGCCAGGGTGCGGTCGCCGGGCTGGAAGCTCTCGCTCCAGGCGCCATCGGCGAGGATCACCTCATGCGCGTCGAACAGCAGATGGACATAGGTCACCGAGTCCGGCGCCACCGCCTCGATGCCCGGTTGGCCGATCAGGTGGAGCGCGCGCACCAGCACCTCGGCCTCGCCAAACAGCAGTTCGGCGCGGATGTCCTGCACCAGCATCCGGTGCTGGCGTGACACCATCATGTCACGCTCGGGCGCGCCCGGCCCCAGTGCGCCCACCCGGATCAGCACCGGCTGCAAGGCCGGGTCGGCCGCCAGCCGCGCGCCGTCGATCGTCTTGCGCCCGACCCAGCGCAGTGCGCAATAGCCGCGGTCGCGGGTCAGCACCTCATCGCCCGGCACCAGCGCCTCGACCGCGACCAGACCGTCGCGCGTGGCGATCAGCGTGCCCGGCGTGAAACAGGGCACGACATGCTCGATGTTGTTGAAGTTGATCGTGCCGGTGGTCGCGCCATGCGAGTCGGTGAAGGTGACGACGCCGTTCTGAACGTTGCTCGGGTCGTAGTTGATGTGCCCGACGATATGGCCGAGCGAATCCTCGACGTTGGCGAGGAAGGGATTCCCCGGCACCGGCACGAAATGGTAGTCGCCCGCCAGGTTCAGCGTGTCCTGATCGCCCGTTCCGCCGTTGATCGTGTCGCCCGCCGCGGCATAGAACACGTCGGACCCGGCGCCGCCGGTCAGGTTTTCGTTCGGCGCACCATAGAGTGTGTCGCTGCCATCGCCACCGTAAAGCGAATCGCCGGCCCCGTTGCCGTAAAGCGCGTCATTGCCCGCGTCGCCGTAGAGTTGATCGACGCCCGCCCCGCCATAGAGCGAGTCGTTGCCGTCGCCGCCATAAAGCGTGTCGCCGCCGGTTCCGGCGTAAAGCTTGTCATCGTCGGCGCCGCCGTACAGCAGGTTGTTGCCCGAGTCCCCATAGAGCGTGTCATTGCCCGCGTCGCCAGTCAGCGTGTCGTTGCCCGCGCCGGCATAGAGCGAGTCGTTGCCGGTGCCGCCGTCGACCGAGTCGTTGCCCGCGTCGCCATAAAGCGTGTCGTTGCCCGCGTCGCCGGTCAGCGTGTCGTTGCCGTCGCCGCCATAGGCGAGGTCGTTTCCGTCGCCACCGCCCACGGTGTCGTTTCCGGCGTCGCCATAAAGCGTGTCGTTGCCCGAGTCGCCGTAGACGCCATCATTGCCCGCGCCGCCGTAGATCGTGTCGTTGTCATTGCCGCCGTAGAGCGAGTCATCGCCGCCAAGGCCCGAGATCGAGTCGTTGCCCGCGCCGCCGTAGAAGATGTTGGTGTAGACGTCGCCCGACCCCGCCAGGCCCTGTCCGTCAAAGCCGATCAGTGTGTCGTTGTAGGCCGAGCCGATGATGCCGTCGGTGCCCGACAGCGTGTCGTTGCCATAGCCCGTTTCAACCCCGGTCCCGAGGTTGACCGAGACCCCTTGGGTCGCGTTGCTGTAGTCGACGAAGTCCATGCCGGACCCGCCGTTGATCACGTCGTTGCCCGCGCCCGCGACCAGCGTATCGTCGCCCGCCCCGCCGTAGAGCGAGTCGTTGCCAAGCAGGTCACCGCTGATCCAGTTGTTGGCGCTGTCGCCGGTGATCGCGTCGTTGCCGGTGCCGCCGATGACGTTTTCGATGGCGCTCAGCGTGTCGGTGCCGTCGCCGGTGGCGGTGCCCGCGCCGCTGGTCAGCGTCAGCGTGATGCCGGTTGCGGAATCGGTGAAGTCGGCGGTGTCGTTGCCGCCGCCCCCGATGATCGAATCGTTGCCCGCGCCGCCCTGCAACAGGTCGTTGCCGAGCCCGCCGGTCAGCGTGTCGTTGCCGAGCCCGCCGTAAAGCGCGTTGTTGCCCGACGAGGCGTGCAGCGCGTCGTTGCCCGCCGCGCCGTAAAGGCTGTCGTTGCCCGCCGCCCCGCCGTAGATCACGTTGGCGTTGCCGTCGCCGGTCATCGAGTCGCTGGCGCCCGAGCCGGTCAGGTTGGCGATGCCCGACAGCACATCGCCCTGCGCATCGCCGCCGAGCCCGGTGCCGCTGGTCAGGTTCACCGTGACGCCCGCAGCCGAGGCCGAGTAATCCGCCGTGACGTTGCCGCCGCTGCCGTAGAGGCTGTCGGCCCCGGCGCCGCCGATCAGCG